>CALRLS020000172.1:0-9829 GCA_943368815.1 Cyanobium sp. NIES-981 | reverse complement strand
ACGTTTTTCTTTCTTGGCAACTAATTTACCAGACTGAATGCGTTGCACACACATTGAACATTTCTCGATTACCCCTCTTGAACGAACAGTTACGTCAGGGTTCAACACCATACGACCAAGGTCGTTGTTCATGTGGAAATCGAAATTGTCGTTTTCAAAATATTTGAACCAGTTGAAACGACGTACTTTATATGGACAGTTGTTGGCACAATAACGGGTACCGATACAACGGTTATATGTCATCTGGTTAAGACCTTCCGAGCTATGAGTAGTTGCAAGAACAGGACAAACAGTTTCGCAAGGCGCATTTGAACAGTGTTGGCACATCATCGGCTGGAACACTACATCCGGGTTTTCAGAAGCAATCTCCATTGCTTTGAAACCAGCAGGGCTATAGCCTTCTTCATGTGGTGCATCAGAGCTATAATAACGGTCAAGACGAATCCAGTGCATTTCTCTGGCACGAGCTACCTCAGCTTTACCTACAACCGGAACGTTGTTTTCGGCCTGGCAACTTACTAAACATGAACCACAACCATTACATAGGTTCAGGTCAATTACCATTCCCCAGCTATGGTTTTTCTTTTCGTGGCCATTCCATAGTGTAATCTGACCCGGTTTTTTAATGCCTTCTGAAGTTTGTAAAGTCGGTTCAAAACGACCCGCTTTTACATTATTCACGTATTCGCTCAACACAGACTCCTGAATAACAGCCTGACGGCCCATTACAGTATTATGTGTTTGTGTCTGAGCTAAAGTATAACCACTCTTAGTTTTTTCAAGTTTAACATCACCTGCCCAGAAATGGCCGTTTGATACTAATGGAAGAATATTCGCACCAACGTTTCCGGCTTTACCTGCGGCTGTACGTCCGTATCCGATTGCTACAGAAACAGTATTGTGTGCCTGACCAGGTTGAATCAATACAGGTAATTCAATAGTTTTTCCTCCTACTGTCAGATTTGCCCAGTCACCCTGATCAATGCCTGCTTCTTTCGCTGTTTTTTGCGAAATAGCAATGGTATTTTCCCAGGTCACTTTAGAAATCGGATCAGGCATTTCCTGTAACCAGGGGTTATTAGCCTGATTACCTGTTCCGATAGCAATGGTTTCAAAAGCTGAAAGTTCTATACCTGACCCTTTGATACCTGCAATAGCTGATGCTGCTCCGGCAAGATTTCCGGCAAAAGAAGCACCTGTTGCTACTACACTTGCACCCGGCTCATATACACCGTCGTGTAATGCCTGCACCCACGATTTACCACCATTCAGGATACTCTTGGTCCAGTTTGATTTCAGGTAAGCCTGATAATCAGCCGGCAAGCCAGCCCAGGTTAATAAACTTGATTCTGCCTGACGCGTATTGTATATAAGAGAAATAGTAGGTTGTTGCAATGAATAGAACCCTTTTTTAGGTTCTGCATCACCCCATGACTCCAGATAATGAGGAGCAGGAGCAATATATTTACATTTAGAAGCCGTTTCGTCTGCATTAGCTGCAAATGATACAGAAGTGGCAACTTTAGAAAGAGCCTCACCTAATTCTGCGCCTCTGATATGGTCAAAAACAGGGTTTGAAAGGAATATTACTGAGCTTACCTGTCCGGCTTTTACTTCATTGATAAAAGCGTTCATGTCAGCATCATTTCCCTGACGGAAGTTCACCGGATTTCCTAAATCAATAGTTGTTCCGTAGCTTCCTAACAAACTGTTCAAAGCATTTACTACTGTCTGAACAGCCGGATTATTTGAACCTGAAACTACTAAAGCTGCCCCTTTTGCTGCAACTAAGTCTTTCGCACATTTATCAAGGTTTTGTACTTCAATAGATGGTCCTGAAACCGGTGTTCCACCTAAAGCGGCTGCTACTTTATTATATAAGGCTATTGCTACCGCTCCTTCCTGTGAAGGTTTAATCATTGAACGATAGTCAGAAGAAGCGCCAGTAATCGTCATTCCGGTTTCGAACTGGTAATGACGTGACATTTCATTTTTACCACCTGTTTTAGCACTGCTCAAACGGCGTGTTTCAGCCCATTGTGCAGCAAAAATATCCGGAGAAATCCAGGTTCCTAAGAAATCAGCATTAATACCTACCATTACTTTGGCTTTGCCGAAATCGTAGCTTGGAACAACTGCTTGTCCGAACGATTCTGCATTAGCCTGAATTAATCCTGAAGCCGAATTGGCATCGTAAGAAACGTGTTTGGCAGAAGGGTATTTTGTAGTGAAATCAGCAATTACTTTCTTGAATGTAGGAGAAAGAATGGTGTTGGATACGATACGGATATTACCACCTTTTGATAATGCAGCAGTGATATCTTTATCAAGGTCAGCCCACGAAATATCTTTGCTACCACTTTTCGGACCTTTCAGTTTTTCGTTATCGTAAAGACTCAATACCGAAGCATGGATTCTTGCACCTACTCCACCTTTTGTAAGGCTCGACATCTTGTTACCTTCAATTTTGACAGGTCGTCCCTCGCGGGTCTTTACAAGGATGCTTGAGTAGTCGCCACCTTCAGCGTAAGTTGAGGCATACCAGTTAGGGATACCCGGCTCAACATCTACAGGTTTGTTAAGATAAGGGATAGCTTTACGCACTGGTGCGTCACACGCTACCAATGAAACCGCTGCCAAGCCAAAACCTAAAACTTTTAAGAAATCACGGCGGTGAGTAGGTTCAACCGTGTCAATATCGTCTAAATTAAATTCACGATTAGCGTTTTTTACGAACCCAATATCGTTCTTTAATTCTTCAACCCCTTTCCAATACCTTTTATTAGTATTCTCCATGAGCATAAATGCTGATTTAAGTATTTATATGTTAAATCCTTTTAAAGGGACTTAATATCTATTTTGATTAATTTATTCTAAACTATACTGATTGTTCAATATTAGTAGTGACATCTGGCACACTCTAGTCCACCAATGTCTTCAACTTTCATTGACGCTTTGCTTACTGCACTGTGAGCTTCCATTAACTTGTCGTAATAAGCATTGTCTTTACCGTTCACTTCAGTTTTACGGTGACAATCAACACACCAGCCCATTGTTAAAGTAGCACGTTGTTGCACAACTTCCATTTTATCAATTTCGCCGTGGCAGTTTTTACAATCCAGGCCACCCACGTTTGTATGTTGTGCATGGTTGAAATATGCCAGGTCAGGAAGGTTATGTACACGCACCCATTCAATAGGCTTATCCTCTTTGATTGCTGTATATATCTTCTGGATTTCAGGCGACTCACGTTTGATAGTATTGTGGCAGTTCATACAGATATTGGCCGAAGGAATACCCGATTGTTTTCCTTTATACACACCTGTGTGGCAATACGCACAATTGATTTTCATTTCGCCTGCATGCAATTTGTGAGAGAACGAGATAGGTTGTTTAGGAGCATAGCCCTGATGAATACCTATACCGTAAAGACCGTCGAAAGTAGCTTTGGTAGATAAAAGGATAAAAATCCAGATAATAGCTATGCGAACAGTTCTGTTAGCAACTACATCTTTAATACCCGATTGGAATCTCTCACCGAATGAAGCGCTTGGTGTTGTACCTTCCGATTTATCTGTCAGTTTGTTCAATAATTGCAGGATTCCGAGTAAGGCTATTAAAACCAGACCCATAATCACCAATAACGAAATCAGGATAACATTGACAAATTTACCACTTCCGGTATCACTAGCTACAGTAGTGACAGGACCTTTATTTGAATCAGTTGGAGGAGGTGTTGCTGCAACTTTAACATGCGCCAGAATTGCTTTCACATCATCATCAGTGAAGTTCGGGAAAGCAGTCATCTGGGTTTTGTTGAACTTATTAAAAAGGTCGTTGGCATATTTGTCACCACTACCTATAACACCCATAGGGTTGTTAATCCATTTCTTAAGCCAGGCAAAATCTCTGCGGTCTTCAATACCAGCCAGACCAGGTCCTACTATTTGTTCGCTTGTTGCAGCATGACATTGAGCACAGTTGTCTTTGAATAATTGCGCCCCTTTTGCTGCGTCGCCTCCCCCGGCAGGAGCTGCCGCGGTTGCTGTTGAATCTTGTGCAAATGTGTTGCTGAAAGAAATCGTAACAACAACAGCAAGTGCTAAAAGTGATTTATAAAAATTACGAATCATATTATATGTAAGTAGTATAACCTAATTTTCTGACTGCAAAACTACGCCACTATTGTTTTCAATCAAATAGGTTTTTTAACTTTTTTTATTTTTAACAGTAATTTAGAATAATTTTAAATAAAAGCTTAACTAACTGACTATGAGCCGTTTAACAAAAAATACCATCCCGCAATTCACCAAAGGTGATATGACTGGAATGGTATTTTTGCAAGATTATACACGCATCTGAAACGTATATTCATCAGTTATTGTTAATTTTTTTTCGATTAGGTAAGGGTTTATTACGGGTGCAAATATACACCCTAGCATGCGCTATTACAATAGTTTTAAAATATTTTCTGCAATTTTAATACCTATACCAATATACTACCGTAATCAATTACCATTTAAATTCTTCACAAGTTGTTCAATACTAATGTTTTGTATTTTTGCTACATCTCATAGACAAACCCCGTTTTTAAGCAAAAAATAATATGGAGATTATCTACAAAACCGATATAAGGCCTACACCGGAACAAATCATTGAACTATATGAAAATGCAGGATTACCAAGACCAACCAATGACATTGAACGAATCGGCAAAATGTATGCCAACGCCAATTTAATTGTTTCGGCATGGGATGGGAGCCAATTGGTAGGTGTTTCGCGTGCCATTACCGACTGGGTGTGGTGCTGTTATTTAGCTGATCTGGCCGTAAGAAAAGATTATAAAACTTCTGGTATCGGTAAGCAATTAATAAAACTCACCAAAGAAAAGGCAGGGAAGCAATCAATTGTTTTGCTATTGTCTGTCCCAACAGCTATGGAGTATTATCCGAAAATAGGTATGGAAACGGTTAATAACGGCTTCATTATTTTCAGAGAAAAATGACAGCATGATTTATTATTGCTTAAAAAAAGAACCCACTATGCCACAAGCCGCCTTAAAGAACATAAGGCCATCAATAACAACGAGATAGAAAAATATACTTCTTCTTTCCTTTAAGGCATATGCTACGATTATCATGGCAATAAACGGAAGTACATTAAGGAAAATCCGGATTGGAGAAAAAAGATTGAAAGAGCCAAAAATCAACAAGCTGATGAGCCCCGCAATGCTTAGCGGAAAAATAATACTGAAAATAGTATACCTGAGACCTTTCTTTACGACAAAGGTTTTGATATTACGATTCGAATCGTAGGCATAATCTTTAATATCAAACATGATACACAAAACCGATACGAACATAAAGTTTTTCAACAGGAACCACCACCCCATCAGACTGATACCTTGCCCGCTCTGATGCGTAAGCTCATAAAAAATGACAGGCGCGAGAGTAATAAGACCCGCCCAGGTGAACCCAATTACGAAAGGCTTAAGCCAACCTATTTTTCGTAAATTGTATTGAGGTAAAATGCTTAAACCATAATAAAAAGCTGCCGCTATTGGTGTAAGTAGCAAAGGTACCAGTTGATTAACAGGGATATGCCATAATTCCTGCCAATAATTATAAAGAATATACACCCCTATGCCAATACTTACCGACAAGCATAGCAGCTGACTATATTTAACAAAGGGCTTATATTGAATATACCAGTTAGTTCTTGGATTCCTCGAAATACGGAATGATTTGACTTTTACATAAGCTAATGTATAAAACCAGACGGTCAGTGTAAACACCAGCACATAATAATAAGGCGTATTAAGCGGGTATTGCTGCTGTACTGCCGCCTCCATAGAAAGTGCTACGGCACACAATCCATAAAAATAATTTCCGAAGAAAAAGGCCTTTATTGCTGATTGAAACATCTACCTTATTTTAATAAACTGACTCTTCTAAGGTTCCTGAATGTATGACGATTTATCAAATCGTCACTACCTCAAATATAATGGATAATCAATTATCAAACCGCTACAAATATTAACTTCCGTTATTCTGATTCAAATATCATGAAAATTCTAAATGGCTTGCTTCTATTTCGAAATATAACTTAACAATAGGTTTTCTATCTCAGTATGCCCTTTTTTTCTGGCCCATGCCAATGGCCTTGCCCAGGGTGCGCCTGCTTTATGAGGGTCTGCACCTTGTTCCAGGAGGTATTGAACCATAGACAGATGCCCCCATCTGGCTGCCAGACCAGAGGGGTTGATTGGTACTCTTCTTCGATGGGATTCAGGTCTGCACCGTGGCTAATCAGCAGATTTGCTTTGTCTATAAATCCTTTTTGTGCCATATCGTGCAGGATGGTAACATGATGGCAACTCATTACACCGGGGTTCATACCATTATCCATCAGATAAGTAGCGATGTCTAAATGCTTGAAATAATAGGCCTGTGTCCACTTTAATATCATTGGCACTTTTGCACCATAGCTCATCAGCAATTCTACCATTTGCAGGTTATGATCATTAGTTGGTCTCATTAAAATCCCCTCTGCCAAAAAAAAAGTTTCGTTATGAACTAGTTCAGGATTCACCTTTAACAGCTTTCCGACATCTTCTATATCCTCCTTATCAACCGCCTCCTCAAAGTGCTTCTCTAATGGAGTGCGGTTATAATGAATCTCACCATTTTCTCCTCTGAAGAAATGCAGTGGCGGCTTATCAGAATATTTTTTCAACAAACCGGCTATATCGTCATATTCTCTATCGTTAGCAATAATGAGTAGATTGTCCTGAAAAGGGTAAGTTTTATAGCCTGGATTATAGGCACCTTGTTCTAATAGAAAATCTACTATATCGTAATGTCCTTCACGAACGGCAAAATGAATTGGCGGAGCATAGTTGTACTGCGCATAGACAAGTTCAGGACAATATTTATGTAGTTTTTTTACAGTTTCCAAATCTCCCTCATAGCTTGCCTGAAGTATTTCCCACACATGACTCGTAGAGCTCATGACTCCATTCGAAATTGTTATCGGCAATTCGAGTTTCATTTCATGCGGCTGTATCATAATTTTGTCGCTGTTTATGAATGAGTAATATGTATGAGCAAAGTGTTTTGGTTTATGGAAATTAAAGATAAAAACAATTGTTTAAACAGGGCATCTTTCAGCCAGTTTTTGTAAGTCCTGCCAACCATAACCACCATCGAACTTTCTGTTGGCTGCATTCAATCTTTTACCTCCCATCTTCACATGAAAACCGCAGGAAGGATTTTGTGGAATTCCAAACAATAACATCGAATGAATTCCCTGGCTTAGAAAACGCCTTGAAACATGGCCTAATAGTTTTGCACCGAAGCCTAAACGCTGATAGTTTCTTAAGATATAAATTTTATTGAGTTCTCCTGCAAAATCAGGCAGGTCTCCTGACGCATAAGGCTTAGCTTTGGCAAAACCTATTAACTGGTGCGTATGCGTATTTTCAATCACAAAACAAAACCAGCCCTCATTTGTTCGGCTAAAGAACTCCTTCCAATGGCGGTAGATGTAATCGCGGGATAATTTATGATTCGAACTGGAATAGGTCTCGTACCAGGTCTGTATATGGAGTGTCACTAAATCTTCTATGTCTTTAGCCACTGCTTCACGGATATTGAAAGATGAGAGCGTTTCTCCGTTTTTATGCATTAAACGCTTATTGGTACTACTGGAAGGTCTTTTAAGCCCCAGCAGAAACCGAAGAACTGAGTTTGTAAAGTTTTTCATAATTTGTATTTTAGATATACGTAAAAATAAACAGTTTTCGGAAAAACAAGAATAGTAAATGGATAAAGAATAATCAATATAGTTTCTATTCTATGCCTCGCTCTTGACAATATACCGGAAATCACACTTACTCGCCCCATTGGCAATAGTATCAAAGCGTATCATTGATAAGCCTGCCAGATTGGTAGTATACTTGTCCACTTCAAATAGAATAGATACGTATTTTGAGTAATTATGTTTTTTGAAAAGTTTGCAGATACCGCATTCTATAATATCAACTCCATAACCTAAACCCAGTGTTTCTTCTTTATCGGTAATGATATTGGCTACAAATCCATAAGGATTGCCTCTTTGTCCGACTTTTTTTGCAAAGATCTGAATTAAGAATCTGCCTAAATTAGTTCTTATCAATTTAACCGGAAGCCTTTTCAGAAAAGCCTGCCATTTGTTTTTGGGGCGTAGGTATTCGGTAATTGTAAAAAGGGCAATTTCTCTGATTTTTTCAAAATTTTCGCCTGCTTTATCCAATACCATAATCAATGCCAGAAAATAGGCTGATAAATCAAGTCGTTTATCCATAGGATTCGATGAGGTGCTGGCAAAACGAACATCCTCTTTAAGGACTTGATATTGCTCATCAACATCATCCAATAGTTCCTTACCATATTTCGGATAATAGGTTTCGAGCGCCTTTCTGAAATAAGGCTTATATGATTGCTCTCTTTTTAGGTATCTGAACAGACCTATTGATGCTGCTATGATGGGGAGTATAATCAGGTATTCATTTTTCCATAGTCCATTTTTAAGGAGAAAAGTACCCACACTCAGTATAATCAACCATTTAATAAGAACATAGCCGATGGCAAAATAGATGCCTTTTTTTGATAGATTTTTTATGCCGTTTATCATTGCCTTGCATTTTTATGCAAATATAAAAATAAAATTTAGATTAATCTAAATTTTATTTTAGACACATAAATATCCTGCAAAAACAAAAAAAATGGGGCATACCGTTTGGCATATTCCCTTTGTTCTTGTATCACGATTTTTCAAATCGTCATAAACACAAATGATACTACGAAGTCGGGTATTTTTTCATGATTTGACAATAAAAAGAGAAGAAGTTAAAGATAGATGAACTTATTTCTTGTCTAATCCAAATTGCTTCCGGGCATCCATATTGAATTGATATTGTTCTTCGACAGAAATGACTTTGCGCGAGTTTTTATTGATGTTCTTCCCCTCTTTCGTCCATAAAAAAGGTTGAAAATTATATACCTCATTCCCATCAATTTTTGCTAGGTCTTCCTTCCAGTTTTTCCATCGCAATGATTCATAAAATTCTTTCAGATTGCCATTAAAACAGAAATTCAGGAAATCCGTATAAGTCAAATCAAGAGATTCCCAATTCAGACTATCCGGAGCGAGATAATAGACTTTGCCCAAATCAGCACCGAATTGCCCTCCATTAATCGCAAAAAATCCACCTACCACATCATCAGCAATCAATAAAAAAGGTGGATTTTCTCCAATTTGACTAATTGTCTTTGTCAGATTCCATTCAGGAAGAGACCGGTTTAGTTTTTTATGGCCTGAGCCTAAAATCCTTATCCAACCCCCATCAATCAATATGCCTCCCGTAGCATATACTATTGCACCCATCGGAGAGCGTGTTGTTACCTGGGTTTTATAAAGCGCCTCCCTTGCTTTGGCAGAATCACATGGAAGTACTTCTACAGAATTTTTGGCTGCACTTATCCAGTTTCTAACTAATTCCCAGCCGGGTTCTTTGGTATTTATCAGGTCTTCGATAGTTCGCATTTTTACCTGCGCAAAAGTTAACTTACCTGCAAGTAATAATATAAGAATTGTAAGGGTCTTTGTCATATTCAATCTTAATATTTAGCGATGATAAGTGCAAAATAATATAATTTTCTATATATTTGACTACCTGTCCTAAACCATCAAAACTACCTATTGCTTATGGTTTTTGAAATGTATACACCTGACTTCCCTCTTAGTCAGTTTATTGAGAGTTTCATTTATTACCGTGGATATAATCCCG
>CALRLS020000171.1:0-9938 GCA_943368815.1 Cyanobium sp. NIES-981 | reverse complement strand
CCGTTAAGGCCGATACTCCACATATAAAAGCAAAAATCAATAACAAAGGCTTGTAAGTGGCAAACCAGCTCCTGGGTGGCTCTTCCTCAAAGGCCATTGTGTGCACAGGTGCAATAGCTTTTTCAGTAATAGTATATTTCGGATAAGGTTTGAGGGCTTCCTGGAACGCAGAAACAGGAATGTGTTTTTCCATCTCAATCGTTGCCGTATTATTGGCTCTATTCGGTATAACCGATTTTACATTGGCAACATTGCCTAAAACGTGCTGTATCTTGTATTCACATGCCTCGCAGGTCATGCCTGTAAGTTCGTATGTATGTGTCATTTTTTTTTATTAGTTAATGATACAAAGGTAGGGAAGGTACCCTAACCACTTGTTACAGAATTTCACACGAGACTTACATGATTTTTGAGTAAGTCAATCGATAATCTGGTATTCAGATTGTTTCGTTTGAATTCGCTGGGAGTGGTGCCTTCCACCTGCTTGAACTGGTTCGAAAGGTGTGCTACACTCCTATAATCCAATTGCCATGCAATTGCTGAAAGACTTATTTCTCCGTTAAGTAATAAGGCTTTGGTGCGTTCGATTTTCTGGGCAATGATATATTTTTCAATAGTTGTTTTTTCAACCGACGAAAACAGATTGCTCAGGTAGGAATATTCATAACCAATTTTCCTGACCAGAAAATCAGAGAAGTTTTGTGAGGCAGGTTTTTCAGATGTGTGATGATGTATTTCGTTGATAACCAGATGCTTGATGCTTTCTATGATAGATGCCTTGTGGTCTTCTATTAGTTCAAACCCTTCTTTTTGAAGTGTATTCTGTATAAGGTCATATTGAATAACGTCACCAGTCAGATTAATCGTAGCAATGCCCAGTTCAACCTTCGAAACACTCAGGCCAATCTTTTCTAACTCCTCACGCACAACGCGCACACAGCGGTTGCACACCATATTCTTGATTAATAATTGCATAGATGTAATGTTAAATAATGGAGATTTAGCTGCGGGAAAAGCAGCATAAATGCAAAAACCACAAATCATCATTGATTTGCGGAAACCTGATTATTTAACAATATCAAATCAAGAAAGATTGATTTTCGGTAATGATTTGTCGCCCATCATGCATTGGTGGGGACGCACTGCTTGCCAGAGAAGAATTCTTATTATCTAAAATGGTTTCAATGATAGTCTTAACCATTTCGTGAATGGTAGACTTAAACCAGTCGATAGAACTTTGTGTGAATTTGGCTACAAGTTGAGAGACAGAAGAAGAGTACTCTACGTTTTCGTATTTTTCTTCCTCAGTACAACAAGAAGACTTTTTTACAATTGCATTCTTGTTATTGAGCGGGAAATGCTTTTTGTCTTTTGCAGAACAACATAAATCACCTTTTTTGTGAAGAGAAACTGTTTTCCCTTTCACAAGACACGAATGTTCAACAAACCCGAAACCGGTGCTACTTAGCAGTACAACAACTGCCATCATAACATTGAACAACCTGAATAATGTCTTTTTCATAATTGTAACTAGTGAATTACTGACAAATGTAGGTATCAGAAATGAGATTTCCAAAGATTATTTTGTAAAATTTAGGCCAGACGACTCCCATTGGGTACTTTTCTTTCAGATTCGGCCAGAACCACGGCACCTCCCTCTAAAATGAATCCTGTTGTGAGTACCTCAGACAAGTAATCCGCTATTTGCCTTGGTGGGAAGTTTGTCACGCAAATCACCTGCTTACCTATTAATTCTTCTTTTGTATAAAAGGTGGTTATCTGCGCTGATGAGCGTTTTACTCCCACCTCAGGACCTAAATCAATCAATAATTTATAGGCCGGCTTTCTGGCTTTCGGAAAATCATCTACCTGTATAATCGTTCCTGCTCTAAGTTCAACCTTTTCAAAATCCTGCCAGCTTATTGTCTCTTTTTCCATTTGTCAATATTCGTTTTCAAACTTAGCCCAGAGTGCATTGGCTTTATCCTGTATTAATGTCGGCAGTTTTTTGAAAGCCGCATCGGGTGTTTTTTCTCCGGCTAGTTTAAATTCTTTAATAGTAGTTTTACCTCTGACAGCTGCCTTATTGCCATTCTCCAAAACCATCAGTTTTAATCCGGATTGACTTACATCTCCCTTACAACCCGTTTTATACATAAAAATGATTTCGGCATACAAATTATTGTCAAGGTCACTAATAGTAAACGATTCCGGAAACATCTCTAGCTGGTTATCTACCGGGCAATCAGGTTCAAAATCAGTTATCTGTCTCAATAGTCTGGATTCGTGTGCCGGACTTTCTAAAAAATGCTCTACCAATAATGTTTTGGAGGTATAATCATCTTTGGTATTTTCTTCCAGAGTCGCTATCACATAATTCAATCCATTCTTATCTCTGAACTGCACACTTTTCAGTATTTCCACACCTGCAAGATTGAATTTTTTCAGGTCTTTGGCAGGGATTTTCTCAACAACAATCTTTTGCCCAAAACCATTGAAACTTGTCAAAATTAAAAAGGAAAATATAATAAAGGCTGAAATTCTGTTCATTTATCATTAATTTAGGGTAACTATTCAACTACCGCTGATTCACAAATATAAGTAGGTATTATTCCGGTACTCTGAATTTTTACTTCTGCGTCTTTCGCCTGTGTATTTCCGGTCAATACAAGAACCGTATCAAGTCCGAATTTATTGCCACCCAATATATCCGTATGCAATGTGTCGCCTACCATTAATATATCTTTTTTTTCAATATTCTGGCTGCGGATATGTTCGTAAGCAAAAATAAACATCTGCGAATCAGGCTTCCCAAAACCTACAAATCTTTTACTTACTATAGATTCTATCATTTCAGACAGGCCACCCATTGCAATCGCTATTTCTTTCTTAGAAACCGGATAGGTAGCATCTGTATTGGCTACAATTACCGGAATGTTTTTTCTTCGAAGCAGATTAATCGTCTTATTCAGATCGGTTTTCCAGTCAAAACCCTCATCATCCAGGAAAGCCAATGCCTGAATATCCTCCAGATGGTTCAGGTCAAGGTCGGTGATTGGCACTGCTTCCAATCCCAATGTTTCAATATAATACGCTGAATCTTCGGTGCCCAGAAAGACCACTTTACCCTTTTTAACTTTCTGTCTCAGATAATCCATAGCGAGCATTCCTGAAGATATAATATTAGAAATGGTCACATCGCTAACTCCCAGATTATTATAAGAATCGGCCAGTTGCTGGGGCTTCCTTGAAGCATCATTGGTAAGAATATAAAATTCCTTATTGGTATCTTTCAGGTATTGAAAAGTATTTTCTACTCCCGGAATCAGCCCCTCGTAATTTTTCAATACACCGTACGCATCAAAAAACACAACCTTGTAATTGTCAAGAACTGATTTAAAATCATGAATCTGCATGTATCGTAAATAGGTGGTTTGGTTAAATATTCAAAGCCTTCAATATCTTTTCAGCATCAAATTCTTTTTCAATAGATGGGAAATGTATTTCGTAGGCTTCTCTTTGTAATTTAGTGGCATAGGTACGATGGAAAAAGTATCGGCCGTATTTTATTACGTAGTTCAGGATAAAGAACCGATAAGCTTCTTTCATAAAACGGACTTCATTTTCGGTCAATGGGTATACCTTATGGTATTCCTGCAAAAACAGGATGAACCGGTCTTCCATCAATGGCCCAATATAATAACTGAATACAGTTCTGTCACCTGCGTCAGACACTACCCGGCTAAAGAAATAAAAATCCATTACCCGATAGCTGATTCTGAACCAGTCATAATCCCAACGGGAGTATAGTTCAAGGTTTTTGGTGACCGAAAAGTTTCCGATGTTCCAGTCCATAAAAACAGGCATGGTTTCCACCGTTTTTGCTACCAGTTTCTTCCTGTTTTCTAAGAATATCTCGCATTGCTCTTTCAGGTCATCAATGTGCATACGGTGTTCAAACTGCCCCACTTCTGTATTAAGAATATTCAATAGGTCCTGAATGTCCGACCGTAGAGTCTTCGAGGCTTTGGGCAAAACGGTACTTACCCTTGCACAGGCTTTATGAAATTTGGCTACTTCCGCCCCCAGTTTCCTTATCTGGTCTTCATCCAGTCGGCGTGGTAGCCGATGCAGATTTCTGATAGGATTATAAAATACTACCCAGGCATCAATGGCTCCCTCCTGAAAACGATAGGTATATACCTCATTGTCTTTTACTAATGATTTTGCCAGTACGTTTTCAAAGGGATATAGTAAATTATTGGATAGAGCATGGATAATCTGATGGTCTTCTTTGAAATGCTCATAAGTGCCAAAATAAGATAATTTGGCAATGATTATATCATCATTATCAAATTTCACCCTGAAAACATGGTTCGTAGATACCTTGGCACTGATGTCCTCAATCTTATCAATGGTTTTGGAATTGTCAAAATTAGCCCAGGCTATTTTTATAATGGTCGGATAATCTATTATTTTCATGTTTGCGTAGCAAAAGCTATTTTTTCTTGGTTACTTCTTTATAAGCTGTCTCTAAGGCATCTTGCAGCATCTCCTTTTCTATCCCGTTCAATTCAAAAAAAGTCCAGCCTTGTAAGCCCCATTTATTGGGTACCGGATAGATAATGGCCTTATTGAATGAGGAGAATACTGACTGGTCAATCGCCGAAAGTTTCAGGCAGGCGCGTTTATCATAGCTGGAATACGTAGCAAAGATTTTTTTTCTGGCTCTGAACGACGTTTTTTCAAAATGTGGTTGCTCCATTGTATCTGGAAATGACATTGCCAGTTCTCTTAAAGTTGCTTCATCTACCATAATATGAAACGATTTTGTTAATACTTTCAAAGATATTAAGACTTTATGATTTAATGTTCTTTAAAAGGATAATTGAGTGGTAGTTTTTTGACGGCCTATCGTATAATCATAAAAAAACTTGTGTACGTACCATTTTTTCTTGATATTCGAAGGTAATTTTCAACCGACCTAATGAGTTTTCAACGACTGACCTGGATAAGCCTTTTTCTTGCTATAATCATAGCTTCTGTCTCTATATACAACTTCACACGAGATAAAATCAGCTATAATGAAGAGATACGCCCTATTTTCAATAAAAAATGTATTGTTTGTCACGGAGGTGTGAAGAAAAGCGGAGGATTCAGCCTGCTTTTCAGAGAAGAGGCACTTGCCAAAGCCAAATCGGGTAAGTATGCAATTATCCCTTACGAAGCCGATAAATCTGAACTTGTGAAAAGACTGAAAACGCATGACCTGGAAGCCAGAATGCCTTTGGAAGCAGAACCATTGAGCGATGAAGAAATAGGTAAAATAGAAAGATGGATTAATGAGGGAGCTAATTGGGAAGACCATTGGTCATACATCAAGCCGGATAAATCAATCAGTCCGCCCGCTATTAGTGATAAATGGGTGGCAAATGAGATTGATAAGTTTGTGCTTGAAAAACTGAATCAGGAAGGCTTAAAGCATTCGCCCGAAACTGATAAAACTTCTCTACTAAGACGATTAAGTCTGGATTTAATCGGCTTGCCGCCAACCATAGAAGAAACACAGGCATTTCTGGAAGACAAGAGCCCCAATGCTTATGAAAAACAGGTTGACAGGCTATTGAAATCCCGGCATTTTGGTGAGCGCTGGGCAACCATGTGGCTCGATTTAGCCCGTTACGCCGATTCTAAAGGCTATGAAAAGGATTTAGACCGGAGTATCTGGCAATACCGCGACTGGGTAATCAGGGCATTTAATAATGATATGCCTTTCGACCAGTTTACGATTCATCAACTGGCCGGGGATTTATTGCCAAAGTCAGATAAGATTGCAGCCAAAGAAATAGAAAACAGGCTCATTGCCACGGCTTTTCATAGAAACACAATGGCGAATGATGAGGGCGGGACTAACGATGAGGAATTCAGAAATATGGCTTTGCTCGATAGGGTTTCTACCACCTGGGAGGTCTGGCAGGGTACAACCATGGCCTGTGTACAATGCCATAGTCATCCTTATGACCCTTTCCGCCACAAGGAGTTCTACCAGTCTTTCGCTTTTTTCAATAACACGCAGGACAGAGACCTATATAATGATAAGCCTCTGTTGAAAACATATTCTCCTGAAAAAGAGAAAGAGGTGAAGAACTTATTGAACTGGTTAAAGAAAGTTGAAAAGAATCCTGAACCGATTGCTCAAAACATTCCTTTAGATAAGCAAAAGCAGGATTATCTGAAACGAATGGGTATTTATAGGGTCGAAGCCGAAGAGTTTGATAGTGCCAGCAGGCATATTGAATTGTGGAACAACCAGAAAACAATTATGCAGACCACCGACGGAGCCTATACTGTTTACGAGGATGTAGATTTAACGGGTATTTCACAGGTTACTTATGGCTATCAGAGTGGTGCAGAAAATCTATTCATAGAAATGCGTCTGGGAAGCTCAGAGGGAGAACTGATTAGCAGGGTGGAGACCAAATGTAGTGAAGAAACAGTCAATGCCGGTTGGTCAAGATGGAGTGGTTTTACTACCTCAACGGGCAGTGTAAAACCTACAACGGGATTGCATGATGTATACCTGGTTTATAAAAGAGGAAAAAACTTCTGGACTGACCTGATTCATTTAGACTGGATAGATTTTCAGTCTAAAACTTCGTTAAAGAATAATTATTCAAAAGCTTTCAGGGACTCATTGGATAAATTAGCGAAAGTGGAGAGTAATGGCACACCGGTTATTTTGGAAATGAATCCAAACCGAGCGCGCAAAACCCATGTTTTTATCCGGGGAAATTGGATGGTGCATGGCGACGAAGTTAAGCCTGCCATGCCGTCTTCATTGCCTGGTATGAAGAATTATCCTGCCAATAGATTAGGTTTTGCCCAATGGCTTGTGAGTAAAGATAATCCATTGACAGCCAGGGTAATGGTGAATCGTTTCTGGGAGCAATTATTTGGCAATGGCATTGTGGAGTCACTCGAAGATTTCGGAACTATGGGTGCGAAACCCAGCCATCCTGAAATGTTGGATTGGCTGGCCGTTCAATTCATGGACAAACAAAACTGGCATATAAAACCATTAATAAAGCTGATGGTGATGTCGGCTACTTATCGACAATCAGAGGTGGTTAATAAAGATTTGTTGGAAAAAGACCCTCGTAACCTGCTTCTCAGCAGAGGGCCGAGAGTAAGGCTTTCGTCAGAGCAAATCAGAGACCAGGCCTTATTTGTAAGCCAATTACTGAATGAAGAAATGTATGGGCCGAGCGTTCGTCCACCAAATCCTACAGATGAAGGCTGGAGAAGAGAGGATAAGAAAAACCTGTACAGAAGGGCCGTGTATACTTATTGGCGGCGAACAAATCCTTATCCATCAATGATTACTTTTGATAGCCCTCAGCGGAATGTCTGTACATCAAGGCGTATCAGAACCAACACGCCTTTACAGGCATTGACCACGCTGAATGATACAGTATATTATGCAGCCGCACAGAATATTGCCCTAAAAATGAAGCAAGTGCCAGGCAACAGGGTAGAAGAGAAACTGAAAGTCGGTTATCAATATCTGTTTCAAAAAGCCCCTTCGGCCAATAAAACAAAGTTATTATACCAGTTATATCAGGAGGCCTTGCTTGATTTAAGAAAAAAAGAAAGAGAAGATGCTGAATTGGGAGCCTTAACCCTGACAGCCAATGCCATGATGAACCTTGATGAATTTCTGACAAAATGAAAAGAACACCTGTAGCAGAAGAAGCTTTTTTTGAGGAAGCAAAATTTAATACCAGAAGACATTTTCTGAAACAATGTACTTCAGGCTTAGGAGGGCTGGCTATTTCTTCGATTTTAGGTGGTTGTTTCGAAGGTTCTAAGACGCAGATGCCCCTGGATGAAAACCCACTGGCGGTGAGACCTTCTCATTTTAATTCCAAAGCCAAGCGCATTATTTTTATGCACATGGAAGGAGCGCCTTCTCAACTGGAATTGTTTGATTATAAACCTGAATTGGCAAAACTGGATGGTCAGCTTTGTCCGCCATCTTTACTAGAGGGCAAAAGATTTGCTTTTATTAAGGGCGTGCCAAAGATGCTTGGGCCGCAATCAACATTTCAGCAATATGGTCAATCAGGCAACTGGTTTTCAGATTATTTCAATTATCTGCCCAAATTATCTGATGATCTGACGTTCCTGAAAGCCATGCATACTGATGAATTCAACCATGCCCCGGCACAGTTGTTTATGCACACAGGAGCATCCAGAGTAGGCAGGCCAAGTCTTGGTTCATGGATTACCTATGGTTTGGGATCCGAAAATCAGAACCTGCCGGGCTATGTGGTGCTGGTGTCCGGCTCAGAACCAAGTGCGGGAAAATACCTTTGGGGAAACGGGTTTTTGCCTTCGGTTTATCAGGGTGTGCAATGCCGTTCAAAAGGCGATCCTGTTTTGTATATCAATAATCCAAGTGAGATAGATAGCACTTTAAGGAAGAAATCGATTGAAACAATCAATAAAATTAATGAATTGACTTATCAGGAAATTGGCGACCCTGAAATTCTGACACGCATTTCTCAATACGAGTTAGCATATAGAATGCAGGCAGAAGTACCGGGTACGATGGATATTTCAGGAGAACCTGCCTACATACATGAAATGTATGGAACCGAACCGGGTAAAGCCAGTTTTGCCAACAATTGCCTTTTGGCCAGAAAACTTCTGGAAAAAGGAGTAAGGGTAGTACAGTTATTTGACCGCCGATGGGACAATCATGGAACTGATGCAGGCAGCGGAGTAGATATTGGATTGCGCCGAAATGTAGAATACGTTGATAAACCCATTTCAGCCCTGATAATGGATTTAAAACAAAGAGGATTATTAGAAGATACATTAATAGTTTGGGGAGGTGAATTTGGCAGAACCCCGATGATGGAAAACAGGGCGGGGGATAACAATACGCCATTCAAAGGGCGTGATCACCATGTGGATGCTTTTACGATGTTTATGGCAGGCGCAGGCTTGAAAAAGGGCTATTCTCACGGAGAAACCGATGAAATTGGTTATTATGGCATAAAAGGCAGAACACATATCCATGACCTGCAGGCTACAATTCTGCACCTGATGGGCTTTAATCACGAAAAACTGGTTTTCCCATTCCAGGGCAGGAATTTCAGATTGACTGATGTGGCCGGGAAGGTGATTAATGAGGTATTGGCGTAGGGAATAAGATAAAAAAACTCTGCGATAATAATAAAAAAGAAAAGCTTGTCTCTCAATGCAAAGGAGACAAGCTTTTCTTTTGATTAAAATTTAAAAATAGACGTTCTTAAAAAGAATAAAATCCATTTTGTAGAGACGCCATGTTGGCGTCTCAAAGGGCTATGAGGATGCAGAAAATGATGTATTTGTTTTCAAAACATCCCCTCAAATTGTATTCAAACCAATGGACATACCAACGGAGACGCCAACATGTCGTCTCTACTAGAATGGATTATTTATGTTGTGAACCTGATAAAAACATCATCATTTCAAACTCCCCACCATATCTTCAGGTTTTACCCATGCATCAAATTCTTCCGGAGTAAGGTAGCCTAGTTTAACAGCTGTTTCTTTCAGAGTACTGCCATTTTTATGTGCTGTTTGTGCAATTTCGGCTGCTTTATAATAACCGATTTTCGTATTCAAGGCCGTTACCAGCATCAGCGAATTATCAACGTGTTTTTTGATATTTTCTTTCAAAGGCTCAATACCTACCGCGCATTTATCATTAAACGACACACAACCATCACCAATCAGGCGTGCTGAATGTAGGAAGTTATAAATCATCACCGGTTTAAAGACATTCAATTCAAAATGCCCCATGGCACCACCAACGTTGATGGCCACATCGTTACCCATTACCTGTGCGGCAATCATGGTTAATGCCTCACATTGGGTAGGGTTCACTT
>CALRLS020000170.1:0-9966 GCA_943368815.1 Cyanobium sp. NIES-981 | reverse complement strand
ATATGCAAGACAGCAAAAAATGTTTGATGAGGGGCTGGTTTCGCAGACCCAACTACAACAGCGAAACCTGTCTTATCAGAATGCTCTCGCCAAGAAAATAATGGTAGAAAACAAACTTGCCCAAACTCTGCAGGAGGTAACAAATGTGAAAATAGAACAAAACGGCGTTGAGCAGGAGTATGTCGAGAAAATAAGCAAAGCAGAAGGTGAGCGATTTCAAAGCCTGAGCCAGATTGCCACCGGACAAGGGGATGTGGCAAAACTCGAAAATCAGGTAAGTAATTATACAATCCGCAATGGAATGTATATTATACTTGCCCCACAAGACGGACAGATTATTCAAGCAGGTAAATCGGGTATCGGAGAAATTCTGAAAGATGGCGAGCGAATTGTACTAATTGTACCAACACGAGTCAATTATGCTGTTGAAATGTATGTTCGTCCTGTTGATTTGCCATTAATTAATATTGGTCAGAAAGTGCGCTTTACATTTGATGGTTTTCCGGCAATCATTTTTAGTGGTTGGCCCGATAACAGTTATGGCACTTTTGGTGGCAAAATTGTTGCCTTTGAGAATAATATCAGCCCAAACGGGCTTTTCAGAGTGATGGTGGCAGAAGATAAATCAGATAAAAAATGGCCGGAACAAATAAAAATCGGCAGTGGTGCGCTGGGGATTGCGTTGCTGAAAGACGTGCCGATCTGGTATGAATTGTGGCGCAATATTAATGGCTTTCCTCCAGATTATTATACGCTAAAAGAGTCGGCATCGAAAACCGAAGATAAGGCAAAAAACAAATGAATTATATGCTGAGAAAACAGATTTTAATATATATCATAATTTTCAGTGCTCTTTCAAGCCATGCTCAGGATACAGTAAAAACCCTGAATGCCGAGCAGGTTCTGGCACTGGTACGGCAGTTTCATCCGGTAGTAAGGCAAACCAGTATAGAGATAGAGAAATCAAAAGCCGATATTACAATAGCACGTGGGGCTTTTGACCCGATTCTGAGCTATTATGCAGCCCGTAAAACATTTAATGGAGCAAATTATTATAATGATTATGCCCCTGAAATAAAGATTCCGACCTGGTATGGTGTTGAAGTATCAGGTGGCCTTGAAAACCTGACGGGCAGCCGACTTGATCCTTCATCAACGGCTGGTAAAACCAGCTATCTGGGCCTGAGTATTCCTTTGGGAAAGAATCTGGTAATTGATAAGCGTAGAGCTTTTTTACAGCAGGCCAGAATATTCAATACAATGGCAGAAGTAGAACAGCGAGCCGTTATCAACGATTTATTAATGAGTGCTGCAGAAGCCTACTGGGACTGGGTAAAGGCTTATCAAACTTTTGTAATTGTCAGAAATAATGTCGAAATTAATCAGAAACGTGTAGAATTTATCAAAAAATCATTCGCCAACGGCGAAAGGGCAGCCATTGATACGGTTGAGGCTGTGGCTCAGTTACAGAGTTTTCAGTACCAGCAAAATCAACGGCAGATGGAGTTTCAGAATGCAGGTTTGCAACTTTCGGTATACTTATGGAAAAGTAATAATGAACCTTATACTTTGCCTGAAACGGTGATTCCGCAGGATGGATGGGAAAATGAAATCAATATTCTTCAATTCAATCTGGTATTACCTGATTTACTGACACTGGCAGAAAATAATCACCCCGACTTACAGTTGTACAAATTTAAACTCGACGTACTTGATATTGATAAAAGACTGAAGTTTCAGGAATTATTACCCAAAATTGATTTTCGATATAATCTACTGAATAAAGGCTATAATTTGATTGAAACGGCATCGGCGGGTCCTTTATTTCGGGATAATTTTCAGTATGGTTTAAAGATGGAGTTTCCGCTGCGCTTTTCGCAGGGAAGAGGTGAATACAAAAAAGCCCGTTTGAAAATAGAAGAGACAACTCTTGACCAGAATCAGAAAAAACAGCAGATTGCTTTAAAAATCAGGACTTATTACAATGAGTTTCTGAACCTAAAAGCCCAGATTGCTTTGCAAAGCAATAATTACAACAATTATCTTGCTTTGGTTCGTGCCGAAGAAACTAAGTTGCAGAATGGCGAAAGTTCACTTTTTTTAGTCAACAGCCGGGAAAACAAAGCACTGGATGTCTTAGAAAAACTCATAGAACTGAAAGCCAAATATTTTAAAACAATTTACTCGCTTCGATGGAGTGCCGGCTTATTGATATAATAACCCTTGAGCAAAATAGATTGTAAAAAGCTAAAATCCGCCTATAGTCAAATCATTGGCGGCATTGCAAAATAAGCTCACCGTCACGCTTGACTAACATTGCCTGAACAAGCCGAAGATAAACAAAAATGCAGCAGATAAAATCCGCTGCATTTCTAACCATTGCTACTAATCTAAACCACCTATTATTATTATTCAATATCTTTTTGAATATCGTCTATTTTCTGATTGAGTTTTTTCTTGAAATCCTTCCAGTCCTGTTTCATATCACCTCTGATTTCTTTGATAGAATCGTCAATATCGTTTAGCTCTCCTTTCAATTTAGTCTTTCTTTCTTCCCAACGGTCTTTTTCTTTAGCACTGGCAGTTTTAATATTAGCCTCTGCTTCATCTATCTCTCTTTTTAAATCTTCCCGTTGTTCTTTTAATCTTACTGCCATTTCATCCTTTTCTTTCTTTACCTCTTCGGCAGTTTGTTCAACACCGTCTTTAATGTCGCTCGCGGCTTTGTCAGCGGCTGTTTCTACTTTGTCCTGTGCGTTTTGTACACCATCTGCCGCATCTCTTTTTTCTTCTCTCGAACATGAGCTAAACCCTAAGGCTCCGATAGCTATCAGTGCATATACAAATATGATTTTCCTTTTCATTTTAATAATAATTTTTATGGTTGTATTTGATTTATTTATGTCTTTGCCCCGTTAAGGGCTTTATATATAATCTTAGAAATGAAACCCTATAGTTGCCTGAAACGAATTTCCTTTAGCGGCAAACTTACTGGCGGTATCAGCATTTTTGTATTTCACATCAACAATATCGTTCACATTGCCTTCATAACGGACATCCAGGTTAAACTGGCCAATATCAAAACCCACACCTGCCTGATAACCGAAAACAGCTTTGTTATAAATCTGTTCGGCACTTTCACCATGTGCGTCTTCGATGGCATCACCTAAGCGACCATCATTACCAATATTGAAAGTAGCTACTGGCCCGGCATTAATTCTGAACACATTTCCTAGCTTTACCCCAATCAATAGCGGTAAATCAAGGTTAGTCATCCGGAAGTCTATGGTTTTTGTATTATTACCATTATCAGTAATCACATCATACTTACCACCTTTTTGTGAAATCAGAATTTCCGGTTGTAAAAAGACTGTTCGTCCGAATCTTAGAAATATACCTCCGGTAAAGCCAAAAGCTCTGTTTTCGTTATTCCTGAAATTGAAAACTGTATTTCCTGAGGTAAAAGATAAGTCATTGCCTCTTACTTGTGACAAGTTTGTTCCCAATCTTAAACCCGCTGTAAATCCTTTTTTCTGTGCAAATGTTGATGCACTGATAAGCGAAATAATGGCTAATGTGATAATCTTTTTCATGTGCTACGTCCGATATTAAAATATATGTTTGATTATAAAGTAGAAATTAACATGCCAAGCTATTAATTTGGTTATAGTCAGTCATATATGAAATAACGGTCTTGCTCTTTGCGGAAATAGTTCTACATATTGGGTAAGATATTTGTTATTAAGACACAGTAAAGACCTATTGTTTCTTTTTAGAAGGGTCTTTTTTCTTAAAAAATGTCTTTACTCCATGCGTAGTGCCGCTAATGGTTTCTACAATTTCTTTTTCAATTTTATTAGCTCTTCTACGTTTCTTTTCCATTATTGCTGTATCACTGGCAGGCTCACCCATCAGAAATCCATAAGGCTGCAAATCAGGTACCGAATCAAAGATTACTTTTATGATAGCAATAACGGGTAAGCAAAGAGCCATTCCGGCAATTCCCCAAAGAGTAGCCCCCATTAATAGGCCAAGGATAGCAGCTAGGGGATTAATACTGACCTTTGAGCCTACGATGTTTGGGGTAATGAAATTACCCTCCAGCATCTGTATAACAAAAAAAGAGGCCGCCACACCCACCGCATACATGGGGGAGTCTTTGGTAACCAATGCAACGACAATAGGTAAAAGCGATCCGATAAGGATACCTATGTAGGGAATTATAAGAAGTATAGCGGCTAAAAAACCGAAGAATATGGCGTAGTCGATACCTAATAGAAGCAGACTGATAGTATTAAGTGTACCAACAATGATAGTTACAATAATAAGACCTGATAAATAACTATGTATAACGTCGTAAATTCTGACTAGTACCTCATCTACTTTTTCTTTTTCTACGTTCTTGAAAACCTTGTAGAAGAAGTCTCTGAAGAAATCTCTGTAAAGTAATAGAAAAAACATGTACACAGGCATGATAGATACGTTGCCCAGCATATTTGAAGTAGTTGTAAGGGCTGTACCCACTACCGCCCCGCCTTTATTAAGCAATTGGTCTGTATAATTATCAAGCTGATTGGTCTGGGTTTCTATTGATAAATTGAATTTTTCTGATGTCCATTTCAGAAGATTATTATAGGCTTTTTCTAGTTTATCAACCAATTGAGGAAACATTTCAGAGAAACCTGCAATTTGTGTAGATGCCAGATAAACTATAAAGCCTATCAGGAGAGTGAATAGAATCAAGGTAATAGTAATAGCTAATACCCGCCCTATTTTTCTTTTCTCTAACCAATCGCATACGGGAAATAATAAAATAGAAAGTATTATAGAAATAATAAAAGGCACAAGCACAGATTCAAGAATTCTCAGCCAATATACTATCACAGTAATGGAGATAAGAGCAAGGGGCAGTTTTACATTAAATGGTAAACGTTGTGGAAGCATAGGATTGTGATTTATTATTCAATATACGTATAAATCATTAAAAATCCGTTCCATTAGTCTGGATTAAACCAAAAAATGGGCTGCAGTTTTTGCAGCCCATGAACTTATTGCAGATGAATTTTTCGCACTACCTTCAGTTTATTATATTCAATCTCCAGTAAGTAGACTCCACTTGGTTTACCAATTAGGTTTATCACATATTTACCGTCGTTTAAATCCATTAAATCAATCGCAATTTCTCTCCCACTTATATCAAAAAGCGATATTCTATTTATTTTTTTCTTTTCCGGAGATTCTATGAAAATTAGCTCTTTTGTTGGATTTGGATATACTCTAAATCCATCATCTTGTTTTGGCTCAATTGCTAAAATTTTTCTAATGGTCGTTTTAGTATCAAATGTATTTGGTACAATTTCCATATTTTTTACGCTATCAATAGCTACACTATAAAAAGAGTATGTAGAGTCTATTTTACCAGTAAATGTATATTGAGAGCTATTTGTATTGAGAATTAAAGGCTTAAAAGCCGTATTGTTCACAGCGTAATACACATTATAAGATTTAATGCCTGCTTCACCATCTTTGCCATTCCACCTAACTGTAAATGTTGTATCAGAAGTAATTTCCGATAAGGTTTCAACTTTACTCTCTGGAGCGAGTTTATCTATAGTATTACTCCAAATAAGTGTAGGAATAACAGGATTCTCATCAAAGTAAATATAGGCTTTATTTTTAATCTCAGTTTTATTTGGTAGGCCTGTTTTCGTACTAATAGTATAATAAATACTTCCTTCTCCTTCAGGAAAGGTTTTATTAGGTGGCAAAAAGCCTAAGATAGCATCTTCTGTTAATTTCATTGTGCGAGGGTCTAATGAGGTAAACTCAGTTGTAAATACACCTGTCGTATCATTCAGACCTGCTTGTATTTTTAGAATAAGATTTTTTTGGGGTCTCATATCGACAAATTCAGTTCGCTTTTTTTGACCCGGAGAAACATTTATAGTACGATTACCAAATCTGAAAAAATTTAGTTGAAAAGTCGATAAATCAACTTTAGATCTATCAAGCGTATCAATAACTTTTACATACTGTGCAGCAGCAGTAGCCGTAGCGAAATTTTCAAATCTTATACCATATTGCATAGGTTCATTTCCAGTAATATAATGTTTAGCATTGATACCTACTCCTATTTTATCGTTGGGGTCAAAAGAGTTGACACTCCTTGTTTTTTTAGAACTACTATTTCCATCCAAATCTTGATTGTCTTTACATTTCATACCAGCTTGTGCACCATTTATAGCAGAACCCACAGTATTATCTAGCACATCAAAAGCTTTATCCAAAACTTTTACTACACGCAATTGTGGTACAAATATTGATGCTGTTGCAGTACATGAGTAGATTGTACTCGCCAGACCATACCCAAAATCCATAATATCTATATCATTATTGCTTCCCCAATTTCTATACAAATTTAATCCATTATTAAATGTGCTTATGGTTCCATCCAAACATTGGAAAGCGTCACCTATTATTTCGTCTTTAATATTTGATAGAACGGCACCTAACACCACTTTAGCTATTGCAAAATGACAATCACTTTTTTCAGCAGGCATTGGTGAAGCGAATAATGGTGAGTTGGCTATTGCAGTTACATAAATATCTTCATTATTTGTTAATGGTGTTATTTCTATCTCAATATTTTTAGTCGACCCAGCCATTAATTCTGGAATTAAAAGCCAATATGCTTTATTCTTGATTTTATTTCCAAGCATAGAATCACGATTTGAATACATAATTGTATCCAATTTTTGACCATTTAATCCCGAAAAATTATTTAGAAATTTAACTTTAGTATTACCAGTAATAAATAAGAAAACAGGTATTCCATTTGAATTACAATTGCCTTCATTATTTAACTGAACTAGAAATGTTGTTGGTCTCCCGACACGAATAGCATCAGGTCCAACTACTTGTACCAACGTTTCGGCCTTTTTAAATGCTTCGATATTAAATCCTTTATCTATTATGTATTCTATTCCGTTAACTGAAGAAATTTTAATACTATATAAGCCAATTTTCTTTTGTCTTAAATCAAACTTAACCTTTAGTGCATAGTCACCAGTCATTCTAATCATTGAATCTGGAACTACAATATCCGGCAAACCCGCAGCCACTAATCTCACTTTCATTCCTGCATCGATTAAATCTCCATAGAAGTTAATAGTCACATCTCCTCCATTCCCCCCTGATTTGGGGAAATAGTCCGTTATTTTTGGCTCGAAAAAACCTTTAGTATATTGAATAATTCCTATATTAGAAGCATTCGCTTTTGCATTAACTTGTAAAAATTGGCCGCCAACATATAAATTGTCTTTTATCATCACTAATGACTGTATTCTGCTTCCATAATAATCAGAATAACTAAAATCTTGACAAAGGCTGATTGGAGGAATTGTATTTTTTGCAAGTAAATCATACATAATAAAATCACCACAGGTACCACTATTATTTAATGTAAAGTCTCCACCAATCATTGCATATCTACCTTTTACATAAATTGACCTTATATAACCATTTGCCTGAATAAAATTGGGCTTTTGAGTTATTTCTCCACTATTTGGATCCAGTCCCACAAATAAATTCACATTTGTCTCATTAAATTTATAAAAGCTTCCTCCTGCCCAAATTGTATTACCAGAAGAGTGTAGAGCAGAAACAGTACTATTTGGTTTTGGATTCCAATTACTTATATTCAATGTATTTAAGTCAAAAGAAGCTAAGTAATTTCTATTTTTCCCAGAAATAGCAGTAAAATCACCTCCCACATAAAGATTATTTTTAGCTATATGCAAACTTAAAACCCTATAGTTGGGATTAGGATTCCAATTTGTAAAACTACCTGTTTTTCGATCGATTGCTAAAAGGTTTGCTCTTTTTAACCCTGAAGTTTCGGCAAAGTCTCCACCAATAAAAACATATTTTTCATTGGCTTCTATAGTAGTTATTGAACCAACATTTGGCACATTCCATGGTAGTAATTGATTATTTTTTATATCAAGAGACAGGATAGAAGCATTATGGTTTTGATTATTTATGTTATTGAAACTACCTCCTACATATAAGGTATTATCTATTATTTTTAAGGTGCTTACACTTGAATATGATAATTTAATATTTAATGGGAGAATTTGCTCTTTTTTAGTATCAATCATTAATAAACAATTTCTTTCTATTGAATTAAGATGAGAGAATTGCCCTCCTATAAAAATATCTTTCCCTTGCAAAGTCATTGTAAACATTGTATTGTTAGGTGCCGGAAACCAATCTTTAAGTTCTCCCGATTTTGTATCCAATGCTACAATTCCCTTTATATCTTTTTCTTTATTTTCTTCATCATTTGTCAGATTTGTTTTATAAATAGTTTCAAAATAGTTTCCTCCTAAAAAAACTTTTCCATTTGATACAATCATTCCGGATGGACTAGCAATCATATTAAAATATTTTGTCCATAGAAATTTATTTTTATCCTTTAAATTTATAGCAGTAACTCTTGTATCAAAAGTTCCTGAGGAATACGTAAATAAAGTATCACCACTAATACTCATTTTTTGCACCCCTGCTGCCCAGTATAGATTATTCTGATTAAATATATACTCTAAGTTTTGTCCGTTTAGTGTATCTACAAAAGCACAAGCATGGTTTTCAAATTTTTCATCACTAAACCCTCCTCCAATGATTATTCTATTATTATAAAATTCAATAGCACTTATACTCCCAATTGTCGGATTCCAACTTTTTATTTTACCAGTTCCTATTTCTATAGCAGCCACAGAATTTCTTTTTTCAGTACCAACTTCAGAAAAACCACCTGTAAAGTATAATGTATTTTTATTTATTTTAAGATAACTTACTCCTCCTAAATATGTCCGTGTTATTTGAGGTATCCAACTCAAAACTTTTTTGGTTTTAACATCTATTGCAGTTAAATCACCTGCAGGCTGTCCGCCTACACTTTCTATATATCTACCACCAATAAATAAAATACCATTGTGATAAAGGATTTGATCTACCCCAAAGAGTGCATCCACTTTTAGAGAAAACCCCTTTTCAAAAGTAAAATCCGGCAATATATGCTCAATTATACCTTCTAAAGTATTATTCTCGTTTTCTTTATGATAGCTACCATAAATATAATAACCTCCTTTCCCGTCTGAAGTGCTCGCATAAACACTACCTATCATTTTAGGGAAAGTTAAATTTGGTTTATCTGAAGATGTAGAAATTAATGCGCCACCACCAGTATAGATACCTACATTATTAAAATCTCCCCCAACAATAAGTGTATCGCCTTTTGATGCTAAGGCATTTACTGTTCCATCGACAGAATATTTAGGAGAGATATATGATTGAGCCTGAGTAACTATTGAACAACAAAAGAAGCAAGAAAGTAGAATTATTTTTTTCATGTCAAAGCAATTTTTAATTTATTTCACTTGATAAAAAAGAAATTATAAAATCACTAACAATACCTTAATATATATCAAATAAATGATTAAAAATAAACAGAAAAATACAGTCAAAAATTGTTAGTAATAGTTCGGGTATTTAGAGAATAAGCAGAAAAGTTTTTATGCTTTAATATTAGTAAAATTTTTTGAGATTGCAATTTTAATTTGAAATTAAATGCATGTTTAAATTTTACTATTTTGACTTTATAACTAGAATGAAAGTCGTCAAACTATAACGTTTAATATGCTCAACCAAGAAATGGGCTGCAAAAACTGCAGCCCATTCGGTGTGTACCCCATGTACACTATAAAATCAACCTGTATTATTCTTTCGCTATATCGCTCGAACCACCTTTTGCGTCTTTTTTCAAATCTTCGTTAGCTACAATGGCTAACTCTACACGACGGTTCTTATCTCTTTCGCTTTCAGTGGTATTATCAACTAATGGGGTTGACTCTCCATATCCATTCACAGACATTCTGCCGCGTTTCAAACCTTTGTTATTTAAGA
>CALRLS020000169.1:0-9986 GCA_943368815.1 Cyanobium sp. NIES-981 | reverse complement strand
CGAATTATCAGTCAGAACGCCAGCTGTACTTAGAACGATTTACACAACGGCTGATTTTCCATTACGGCAATTCCATTACGGATTAAAATTCACCCGAATGATGGAAGCTATACTTCCCTTTTTTTATGGAATTTCAGCTTCCATCCATTCTTTCCCACAGAATGTAGATGCTTTGGTAGTTTTCATCAAATCTCCGCGAATCTCATTATTTTTTTTCGTTACTTAGTAGTAAGATAGGCTTAGATTAGAAGTTCGGGTGGTTTTGCTACTTGTATCTCTTTCTCAGCTTTCTTCTATATACTCCCACACTTCACAATTCCGGAAAACCAATTCAACCATAACTATTCAAATGAAAAAAATCCTTTTTTTGTTGCTATTGGCATCTGCAAGTGCTGTAGCACAAAATACGGCCTCTACAAAAGGTAGCCTGCCCCCATTGGTCACTTTTACCGACCAGCAAGACCGTGAAAACATGATGCAGCAATTGGGTATTAAACGTACGAGACCGGGCTACAACAGTAATGAATCAGCGCCAAACCCTGCAAATTATAATGAGTCCGCCGCTAATCCCTGCCCTGTTTTACCTGATGCACTAACCCTCAAAAATGGTAAAAAAGTAACAAGTGCCGATGAATGGTGGAATAAACGTCGCCCTGAACTGGCAGAAGATTTTGAAAGAGAAGTATATGGCAGAATACCTAAAAACGTACCAAAAGTAACCTGGACAGTAAAAATCACCGATAAAGAAGTTGTTGCCAGAGTGCCAGTAATAGCCAAGCAATTGGTAGGCCATGTAGATAATAGTGAGTATCCGCTTATCAATGTTGATATAAATATGATGCTGGTGGTGCCTACCAATGTGAAAGGGCCTGTTCCGGTACTGATGATGTTGGGCAGACCTGCGTTCCCGGCTCCTGCCCAGCCAAGCCCTGAACACATGGAAAAACTGAATACCGCTTTTAAGGACATGATGATTAAACATGACCCATCACTGAAAGCCATTTTTGACCAATATCCTGCCTATAACCCTGTCACCCGTTTACCCGGACCTAATTTCTTTGCGCCACCTACCAATGGTGAGTCTCCATCAACTGAGCAATTACTCGCTGCAGGCTGGGGATATGCAACCATTGAGCCTGCCAGTATTCAGGCTGATAATGGTGCCGGGTTAACCAGAGGTATCATTGGTCTGGTAAATAAAGGGCAGCCCAGAAAACCTGAAGATTGGGGTGCTTTGAGAGCATGGGCGTGGGGCGCAGCAAGAGGACTTGATTATCTGGAAACAGACCCTGCTGTGGATGCCAAACGTGTAGGTATTGAAGGAGTATCCCGCTATGGGAAAGCGGCTTTGGTTACTCTTGCTTTTGAACCTCGCTTTGCCATAGGTTTGATTGGTTCATCAGGTAAAGGAGGAGCTGCCTTGCACCGAAGAATTTTTGGCGAAGGACTTGAAAATCTTACCGGAGGCTTCTATTATTGGATGGGGGGCAATTATATGAAATATGGTGCAGAAGAAGCAGACTTTGGCAGGAAAACGGGTTGTGATTTACCTGTTGATTCACACGAATTAATTGCTCTTTGTGCACCAAGACCTACTTTTATCAGCTATGGTATTCCTGAAAAAGGGGATGCCAAATGGCTTGACCAACAGGGAAGTTATATGTCTACAGTAGCGGCGGGTTCGGTATTCAAGATATTGGGCGTTAAAGATATTGGGGTGTCTAATGATTATGCGACAGAAAAAATGCCTCCTTTTAATACAGATATGCTACAAGGCCATCTCGCCTGGCGGCAACATGATGGCGGCCACACGGACGGGCCTAATATCCAGCATTTCATTCCCTGGGCTAACCGGGTTTTGAAATATGAGAAGTAATACATCTTGTTACACAATAGTCCTTTGTATATTCTATATCGTATAAGTATAAGATTTTTACATTTTCTCAGTCCGGCAAAATTTTCATTAAATTTATTTCCATTTGAGTGCATTTCAGTGTAAATTTTTTACTTTAGCGAGGCAAACAACTCAGGTAAAACATCAGGCCGAAACGTCCGTTTTATTGGTTTAAAAAGCACAATAATTCAATCCTAAATACATATTTCAAAAAATGAAAGAGAAATCTGACAAATCCAGGAGAGACTTTATCAAAAAAGGAGCTATTGCATCCTCTTTTTTTATTGTTCCCCGGAATGTGCTTGGTGGCCTGGGATTTATTTCCCCTAGTGACCAGCTGAATATTGCCGCTATCGGTGCCGGAGGTAAAGGCCGGAGCGATATAACCAATGCCTCAGTTAAAGGCAGAGAGCGTATAGTATCCCTTTGTGATGTTGACTTTTCGGGTTCTGCCAAAGAGACTGTAAAACAATTTCCGAATGCTAAGCTTTATGCTGATTATCGTGAAATGTTGGATAAAGAAAAAGATATTGATGCCCTTACTATCTCTACACCTGACCACGTACACGGCCCAGCAGCGAAATTTGCTATGGAACGCGGAAAACACGTATATGTGCAAAAACCAATGACCCACAATATCCGTGAGGCCCGTATGCTGACAGAAATGGCTCGAAAACACAAAATTGTGAGCCAGATGGGTAATCAGGGTGCGTCAAACCCATTATTAAAAACAGTTCAGGGCTGGATTGATTCGGGTAAATTGGGCAAAATAGCTAAAGTGCAAATCTGGACAAACCGCCCGGTATGGCCACAAGGTAATGCCATGCCAAAACCAGACGATAGCTTAAGACCAAAAGATTTAGACTGGAATTTATGGCTTGGCCCGAATGAATTTAAGCCTTATATACCTGGTCTGCATCCGTTTGGCTGGAGAGGCTGGTGGGATTATGGTACAGGTGCGCTGGGAGATGTGGGTTGCCACTTAATAGATATTCCGTTCAGAACTCTTGGTTTAAAATACCCTACTGATGCAGAGTGCAGTGTAGGGGCACTTTATACAAAAAGGACACCTGAATACAATCCGGAAGGTTGCCCGGCTTCTTCATTTATTACACTCCATTTTGGTGCAACAGCTAAAAGTAAGGCTCCGATAGAAATGACCTGGAGCGATGGCGGTATCAGACCTGCACATCCGGATATTATACCGGCCAATGAAGATATCGGCGGAACTAACAGCAGTAATGGTGTAATGATTATTGGTGAAAAAGGAATTATCACCACCAATATCAATGATAGCTCACCGATGATGCCAAAATTATTCCTGAATGACGGAACAAGAGAAGTAGGTCCTGATTTACCAAAAGACATCGAGCCGGAATACGGACATCAACGCAGATGGGTAGATGCCTGTAAAGCAGGCTTTAAAAGCAAAGAGCATCTGGAACTAACATCTTCTTTTGATTATGCCGGACCAATGACCGAAACAGTTTTAATGGGTAACTTAGCCATCAGAAGCTATATGCTACGCAGAGAAAACAGCAAAGGTCAGATGGAGTTCTATGCGCGTAAAAAACTTCTTTGGGATGGTGAAAACACAAGAATTACTAACCTTGAAGAAGCTAATCAATTTGTAGGCAGAGCCACTTATAGAGAAGGTTGGTCAGTTTAGTTAATACAAAGATATAATTCATCCGGATTTTGAGTGAATTGGACATTGCCTAAGACATTCAAATAATTGGAGAGAACCAAACTTAAAGAAAATCGGTATCGAAGCATTTCGGTACCGATTTTCTGTTTTATTAACCTCTTTAAACATTAAGAGAGTTTAACACGATATTCCGGGTTGCCTCATCATACCTTCTTCTTGCAATGATGATATTAGTACCATCCAGCAATTCTATTATTTTTTTAGCTGTATCGAATTGCTTAATAAAGTTTAAATTCACGATACAGCCTTTATTAACTCTTAAGAAAGGATACGACAATAAATCATCGTATTTTTTCAGCGTGTATGATGCTATTTTAGATTTACCCGATGCCATAACAAAAGTAGTATAGTTACTACTTGCTTCAAGCCTGATGATTTCGTGAGAAGCGTCAGTAAGGAGAGATGTTTGTTGTTTGGTTAGTTTATTTTTCATTTTTACTTCGTAGGTTAAGATACTTAGCAGTGTTATTCTCAATCTTAACATGTCCCATAGGCTTGTTAACAGAATTAGAAATCAGGCTATACATAAGCCGTTTAAGACAGTATAGGATTTGGGCAAAAGGAAAGAGGAAGGGTGGTGTTTTGGTTAGGGTTCATAAGTTTTATTCTTTGGGTTTGGGTAAGAAAGAAAATCAATGTTTGACCCAACAAAGAAATGGAACGTAGAATTAAAAAAATAATAGTATGTGTTCCATATTCAGTAAATGGAACATATACTATTTATGACATAAGATTTTAGGCGATCTCTTTGATGTATTGTGAAGGGTTGATGCCTGTATATTTTTTGAAAGCATTATGAAAAGTAGTACGTGAGGTAAACCCTGCATCATTGGCAATGGCCTGTAATTTAAGTGATTTAAAATCTCCTGCTTTAATGCGTTTAAGCACATATCTGATACGATAGCCATTCACAAAATCAGGGAAACTTAGCTGATAATGGTTGTTCAGAATATATGATAAATACCGGTGATTCATATCCAGTAAATTAGCCATATCGTTCAGGGTCAATTCTTTCGTAAAACATTGAGACTCTTCCATCAAACTCTCAATACGTTCAACAAACTCATCTATTTTATCATCTGAAAGCGGGACTTTGAGTTTAATCTGGGGAGACCATTCCGTAGACTCAGTTTCACCCGGAACAACCTTATTCAAAGAAAATGAATGTTCATAGGTTCTCATTTCAGGCATATCTACCGGAGTAAGGCTATACAAAATTTTCGGGAAAAAGAATAAACATAAGCAAACGCATAAAAATGCTACACTGACATAGATTTTAGTCAGTTCGAGTAGTTGAAAAAATGGTTTTCCGATTCCCTGATTCAAATAAATAATCACAGCGCTTATCATCATTCCTGAATGAAGAGCGACAAAAAACAATGTCAGTAAAACTAACCAGACATAAATGGGCTTGACAGGTTTTGACTTGTTTGCTTTATAAGCTTTATACAGTATTAAAATTTGAAAAATCGAATAGATTATTCCCTGAGCAGGTCTTATTAAAAAATGCAGATAACTAGGCAAAAATCCGGTTTCAACAATATAACAGTTATTTACATCCCTCATAACTGCATCGACAAATGCAATCTTGGTGGAGGCATCCGATAAATAATATGGCATTAAGTCTATAACGCTGAGAACAAAAGGGAGAATATGCCAGTAATCGTTTCGGGAAAATGTTATTTGCTTATTTAAAATATTTCTGACATAGAGATAGTTTAGTGGCGGAATGAGATAATATAAAGGAGCACCTACACGATAAAGATATGGAACCTTATAAATAAGAAAAGTAGCAGTAAGGAGGTAAAATAATGCCTGCCACCAAAGAGCAAAAAAAGAAATCCCTAATAAGCGGTTATTGACATTTCTGGCAGTAATAATTAATATAATACTGGCAATAAACCCACAAATTATTCCGGATAAAATAAGGATGTCTATGAATTGCATTTTCCTGAGGAAAAACAAAGAAACTGTTTGACTTAATTGAATAAAACGGTAAGGTGACCACCCGCCATCAGATTTGATTTATGCGAAGTACCCCTGGTGGCCAAAAATACACAACAGACCCCTACCTCACCAATTGGTTAATGCAATATATATGATGGGATTTACAAAACCAAAGGTAATCTGATTGAAGAACTGATTTGATGGTATTTGTGTCTGCGCCAGTTTAAAATTATCATTCCGGGAATCGGATACGCATATAGTTTTTTTTAGCTATACACATCATGATTGTGCAATGGCAGAGAAAAAGTTTCTAAGTAGATACTTGGTTAATAATAAACTCTTACATTTGATAAAGAATCATCTATTAATTATTGCTGAAAAATATATGCTTGCGAAATGTTTTGGTGCTGCTGTTTTCGGTGTCAATGCTTCATTAATAACGGTTGAAGTAAGTGTAGTGCAGGGAACAGGATTAACGGTAGTGGGATTACCCGATAGTGCTGTAAAAGAAAGCTTACAAAGAGTGGATGCCGCCATCAAGAATGGGGGTTTTCAAATCTCCCGTCAGAAAACTGTTATTAACCTTGCCCCTGCTGATGTTCGTAAAGAGGGCTCTGCATACGATTTACCTATTGCTTTAGGCTTATTAACTGTTTCAGAGCAGATACATCTGCAAAAGAATCTGGAAGATTATATTATTTTAGGTGAGCTGGCGCTTGATGGTAAACTTCGCCCGATCAAAGGTGTATTACCTATTGCCATTGAGGCTCGTCGCTGTAAACTCAAAGGGTTTATATTACCTATCGAAAATGCCCATGAAGCATCAATTGTTAATAGTATTGATGTGATTGGTGTAGAATCATTACAGGATGCTATCGGGTATCTGAGCGGGACAAAAGAAATAGAGCCTTTAGTAACTGATACACGAGATATCTTCTATAGCTCAACTTCGGAATACGAAGTTGATTTTTCGCATGTACAGGGACAGGAAAATATAAAACGTGCCATGGAGATAACCGCAGCAGGCGGACACAATGCCATTATGATAGGCCCTCCAGGTGCAGGTAAAACTATGCTGGCAAAACGATTGCCTTCTATTTTGCCACCCCTTACACTTGTTGAAGCACTCGAAACCACCAAAATTCATTCAGTTGCCGGTAAATTAGGGGTAAAAGCGTCTCTCATTTCTCGTCGCCCATTCAGGGCACCACACCATACAATTTCAGATGCCGCATTGGTAGGCGGTGGTGGTTTCCCACAACCGGGTGAAATCTCCTTAGCCCACAATGGCGTTTTGTTTTTAGATGAGTTACCTGAATTTAAACGCTCAGTTTTAGAGGTTATGCGGCAACCTTTAGAAGAGCGGAAAGTTACTATTTCCCGGACAAGGCAAGCAGTAGAATTTCCGACGAATTTCATTTTGATTGCGTCGATGAATTCGTGTCCTTGTGGCAATTTTGGGCATCCTGACAAGGAATGCACATGTCCGCCAGGGGCTGTGCAGAAATATCTGAATAAAATTTCCGGGCCATTATTAGACAGAATTGACCTGCATATAGAGGTAACTCCTGTTAATTTTGACCAGATTTCCTCAACAAGAAAGAATGAGACTTCCGAAGAAATCAGGAAGCGGGTTATTGCTGCCCGTGAAATTCAGACAAAGCGCTTTGAAACCTTCCCGCAGATACATTGCAATGCAATGATGCCCCCAGAGATGGTAAAAGAAATTTGTCAGGTTGGTGATGCAGGAAAAGCATTACTCAAAAAAGCCATGGAACGCTTAGGTCTTTCAGCACGGGCATATGACCGAATCTTGAAAGTTTCAAGAACGATTGCTGATCTGGCAGATTCAGAAGAAATAAGAATTGAACATCTGGCAGAAGCCATACAATTCAGAAGTCTGGACAGGGAGAACTGGGCAGGGTGATTGTTGTTAGGATTGCTTTACTTTAAATGTTAGCCTACGTATTTGGTTGAAAGGTACAACCTATCTTAGGATGACTATACTTGACGCATCCCAAAGGATTCATACTTTCTACCAACATAAAATTAGTAGGAAATTTAACACCCTGTTTTGTGCTGGAGATTAACACTTTCCCTTCTTCTAAAGGTCAGCTTCTTTTAACCAAGCAAAAAACACCCACACCCCAACTAAGTATTCTTACTCAATTATTCCCCTCGTCATCATTTTCCACACCCTTAGCTACATTTTACCAAACTACCGGGTAATTATTCTAAAAATGTCCTTTATTTGTATATCTTTAGTTTATCTGACTGTAATTTAAAAGCTAAAATGATTTCCAAAGGCCTACACGCTAATACGCCGACCGATTCTCAACTCTGGCAACAGTTGAAGAACGGTAGTGAATTGGCTTTGGGCAAATTGATAAAAAAGTATTTCAATCTTTTGCAGAACTATGGCTATAAGTTTATACGGAATGAAGACTTTGTAAAAGATTGTGTACAGGAGGTTTTTGTAGAAATCTGGACACGCAGAAATACCATCTCCCAACCCGAAAGTGTAAGGGCATACCTGCTAAGTTCGGTCCGTAAGAAAATACTTCGTGAGAGTGTTCGCCAGAAAATGAATCAGGGAAATGAGCTGATTGATATAGAAAATGATTTGAATTTTGTCGAGTTTTCACCAGAACTACAGATTATTGAGCAGGAGAATAACCAGGAAACCGTTCAGAAAATAGCTAAACAACTCAATTCTTTACCGAAAAGACAACGTGAAGTAATCTATCTAAGGTATTACCAGAACCTTGAACGTGATGAGATTGCGGAGATTATGGGCATCAATTCTCAGTCTGTTTCTAACCTTTTGCAAGTAGCGTTCCAGACAATCAGGGACAACTGGTCGGGCCTAATTGTTCATTATTTATTTCTGGTGAATTTCACCTTGTAAAAAAATATTACTTGCAAGCAGTATTTTAACTCAATCATTGGCATCTAATAAATATTACTTACTTTACCTGATGAATGTAGATTACCGCAATTATAGCTTTGAAGACTTTAGTCGAGATGAATCGTTTCGTCGGTGGGTTCTAAATCATGACAAACAGAGTGAATTGTTCTGGACAAATTGGATTGCTCAGAATCCGGAATCTGCCGAAAATATTAATTCGGCAAGAGCATTCTTATTGACGCTCCATGAGAAACACATAGCCTTAAACGACGATGAGCTTGCGGCAATCACAGATAAAATTGCAGGAGAGAAACTTATTAAAATGCCGATATGGAAAACTCCCGTATTCAGAATTGCGGCATCAATAGCCCTGCTTTTAGGAATTGGATTCATCGGGATGAAATACTATTCAGAGAAACAAACAACCGCATTCCTGGAGAAAATTACCCCTGCCCTGACAAGTAATTATGTAGAAACCGAAAACCAGGCATCTGAAACTAAAAAGATAGCTCTGGAAGACGGAAGTGTGATTACCCTGTATCCCAACAGTAAAATCCGTTACCCAAAGCATTTCTCGGCGCAGGTGAGAGAAGTCTATCTGGTAGGGCAGGCGTTTTTTAATATTGCTAAAAATCCTAAGCAACCATTCTGGGTTTATACCAATTATATTTCTACCCAGGTATTAGGAACAAGCTTTATGGTAATGGCCTTGGAAGACGAAAAGGATGTGAAAGTCGAGGTACATTCCGGAAAAGTTTCTGTTTATCGTCATGAAGACCTTGAAAAAGCTAAACTTCAGAAAAATAATGAATTGGCCGGCATCATTCTGACCCCGAACCAATCCATTGAATATTCAATTGCTGATGCCCGCTTACTTAAGTCAATCAGTAAGGAACCTGAAATATTGGTTGCTAAAACTCCCGAATACTTTGTATTTGACGAAACCCCTATCTCAAAAGTTTTTACAGAACTCGAAAAAGCTTATGGTCTCCATATTATATATGATGAAAAAAATATGGAAAAATGTTATTTAACGGCATCTTTCTCTGACGAATCACTTTATGAAAAACTAAATCTGATTTGTAAAGTCACACATTCACGCTACGAAATAGTTGATGCTCAGATAGTTATACACAGCAACGGCTGTTAAAATTATTTTTTTGCATTATTTCAAAAAAAACTTTAATAAAAACAAGTATCTGTAAAGCCTCTTCGCCATCCATAGATAAAACCAGTAAACTCTATGGATGCAACTCTATACCCTACAAGCCCTTCAAACAAAGTTTTTGAAACTCCTTATGTTTCCTCTTTATCATTATCGCTAAAAATCCCGAGCGGTTAGTATTGCATTGGTTTATTGCAATGGAAAATAAAATATTCCTATTTATTCTTTGATGAACAATATATTAATCCTAAATTTTATCTTATTCTGATGAAAGAGTATTTCTCCCCCCTATTACTGAAGAAACTTATGAAGGTTTCATTTATACAGGTATTGTTAAGCTTGATTGGATTGGGCATTTCGTATG
>CALRLS020000168.1:0-9987 GCA_943368815.1 Cyanobium sp. NIES-981 | reverse complement strand
ATAATAGTTTCCCCACCATTTCATCTGTCATAGTACCGTTCCGGAATAATACCAATGCCTCGCGCAAAATATCCCGGTTTCGTAAGGTCCCACTAAGTAATTCGTATTCATCGTTAGTCAAAAAAGACTTTGTTTGCTCCTTATCACGTGTAGCAAAAGTATGTAGTGAGAAAGCAGGTATTTGTGTTTGTATCTTTTCTATCAGGTCTAATCGGGCAAACTTGGCTCGTTTTAATACACCGATGGTATCTTTAGGTTCAAGCGAATCGGCCAGTACAAATGCCCCCAGATTGGGTTGCAAAGGCTCGGCAATTACCGCAGGATTAAATTGTAAATAAACCGCATGGCCGATAGCTGTAGAAAGGTGATCCATCATGCCACCTGGCTCATTAAATTCAACTATTTCTGCCTTATATGCCAGTTCTCCTAATTCCTGAGAAGAAAACTCATGTGGATTATCTGCCATTTTTGACAGGAAATGAATCCAGGTAACTAATAAAGCCGATGAGCTTGAAGTGCCTGAATTAATAGGTATATTACCATTGACAGTACACTCAATACCCTTAGAAAACCTAAGCCCTTTATCAATTAATACATTATAACCGCTTCTGAAATAATCACGTTTTTCGAGATATGACAATCGGCTATCTGATACCTCCATTTGCATTTCTGAGTCAATATCCGGCAGATGGATGATGATGCGTGTATCATTACGATGTTCTCCTTTGATTTGTACCCTTCTGGATATAGCTGCTGCAATAACCGGTAAGCCAAGATAATCCTGATGTTCACCAAAAAGGCATATTCTGCCCGGAGTAGAAATAGTTAGCATTTTTATCAATAATTGTGGTAGTTAATCAATATTTCTGGATGAATAACATCTGCTTAAACTGGCATGATGGCAGATAATTTCAATAGATATTGTTAACTATAAATAAGATTAAACTGAATGATTGGCAAAAATAATAAAAAAGCCCTGCTAATTAAATTAACAAGGCTTTTTCGGGAATATATAAAACAGACTAAGCTCCAAAAGCTTTATTGCTTCTGTTTTTCATGTAGAAATATAATCCTCCAAATGCCACAATAAGAATAACCGGGAACAACACCATTGTACTTAAGGTTGCTTGTCCTGCGGCTAATTCTAATTCGTTACCAGTAAGACCTTGTGCCGCTTTTTCTGTATGCGCTTTATCGATCCAGCTTCCTATGATTGGTTGGAAAAGCGAGCTTGAGAACATACCTATACCTCCAATTACAGACATACCCAATGCACCACTGGCAGGGATTTTGTCTGCTACAAAACCCACCATATTTGGCCAGAAATAAGCGATACCACAGGCATAAACAATAGCTGCAGCATATAGTACACCTCCGGTCATAGAGCTATACATATACAAACCGATGGCTGCCAATACAGCTGAGCCTAATAATACACCAGTCTGGTTGAATCTATGAACAATTGGGCCTGCAAAAAATCTTGCCACTGCCATAGTACCTGTCGTTAAGGCTAATAATAACATCGGATTAGCGCCACTGCTTCCCAGAATCAAACCAACCCATTGTTGAGGACCGAATTCTGAAATGGCTGTCAAAGACATACATACAAACATAAACAAGAAGAGGCCGCCAAATAATAAATAAACTCCTGCTAACATCGAGAGAATAGCTATTACAAAGTAAATAGATGTAGTTGATGCACCTAATAAATTGCTGATACCAAAAGTATCGGCGAATGAATATAAGATGAAAAATACTACTGCAACCGCTAATAATGGCGCACTTGTTTTATAATTAACTGTTGTACTAGCGCTGGCACCACTTTTTGATTGTGGGAAGGTCTGACCCCAAAACAAGAACGCATATACAACTGTAGGTATCATAATAATCCATATTTGTGCTTGCCATGGTAATGAGGCGTCGGTCATGAATTTTGAAATCAAAGAACCGATTACTATACCACCCGGGAACCACATATGGAAACGATTAAGCATTTTGCTCATTGTGTTTCCTTCATAAGCATCTGCAATCATAGGATTACAAGCCGCTTCTGTACAACCATTACCCAAACCAATGAAAAGTGTTGAGATAAGAAGCACTACGTAGCTTCCACCTGAAAAAATAGTCAATAAAATACCTAAAGTGTGTGCAACAAAGGCAAATTGCATAATTGCTTTACCACCAATTGATTGATAAATTAAGCCACCAATAATCATGGAGATAGGGAAACCTAAAAACCACATCTGATTGATAACGCCTAATTGTTCGGCAGAGAAGCCATATTCTGCCCCCAATTGATTAAGAATACCGGCACGAATACTAAATGAAAAGGCTGTTGTAATTAAAGCCAAACAACTACCAAGAAAGAGTCGCGACTGGTTAACCGACTGATTGGTCATAGTGATTAAGTTTTTTTAGGGTTTAATAAATCTTTGTGTGCGTAAAAGTAGCTTTTTTTACAATATTTCAAAAGAAAATCATATTTATAATTGTAAAAATTACAATTATCATGCTATTTAGTGCTGATTCTTAAAAAATGCGTAATAAACTATCTTTTACCAGATAAAAAATTCCTGAATCGGCATGAGTAAATGCATGAATTACCTCATGAAAAAGAAAGGAAGTATTTATGCGATGAATGCTTGATTTCTGTCCACAAGACGGGTAAAACTTATAAGATTCCTGATTTTCTTGCTTGCAATTGAGGCAGGTATTCATAAAAAGTGGTCGGAAATTAGAGAAATAAAAGAGATTCTTAATTGTAAAATCAGATTAAACCTTTTTATTTTACACAAAGTTATAATTTTGCCTTGCATTTGCAAATTCATGCGTTTAATGATATTGTAAAGCGTTTTCAGGCAGGAAAATATAATTTTTTAATTTGTAAAAACTGTTGGTTTCAGATAATTTAATACTGCCTGGAGTAAGCATCTGATCAAAGCATTAAAACCATATCGTTTTTCATGGATAGCATTTATGAAAGACGGTTATTCTTTATATTTTAATCATAATTCAACCCTTTAGTCTACAATATGCAACGAAAAATCCGAATGGGAATGGTAGGTGGCGGTCGTGGTGCGTTCATTGGAGCTGTCCACCGAACAGCTGCTGCCATTGATGGCGAAATCGAGTTAATTTGTGGAGCCTTTAGTTCTACTGCTGAGAAATCAAAAGCATCAGGCGAAGACTTAATGCTGGCACCTGAGCGCTGTTACGGCGATTTCAAAGAAATGATTCAGAAAGAGAAGCGTCGCAAAGACCGCATGGATGCAGTTTCGATTGTTACACCTAATCACATGCACTTTGGCCCTGCTAAAATGGCATTAGAAAACGGTTTTCATGTGATTTGTGACAAGCCTGTTACTTTTACTCTTTCAGAAGCCCGAAAACTCAAAGATATTGTTGAAAAAACGGGGCTTACCTTTGCCCTTACACACAACTATACCGGGTATCCGATGGTGAAGCAGGCAAGACATCTTGTACAAAGCGGTGCGCTTGGAAAAATCCGTAAGGTAGTGGTAGAATACCCGCAGGGCTGGTTGGCTTTTCTTGAAGAAAAACGCGGATACAAACAAGCGGAATGGCGCACTGACCCAAAACGTTCGGGTATAGCAGGGGCTGTCGGGGATATTGGTACTCATGCCGAAAACCTTGCTGAATACATCACAGGTTTGAAAATCACAGAAATGTGTGCTGATGTAAGCACTTTCGTTGAAGGACGCTTGCTTGACGATGATGCCAACATCCTCTTACATTTCGATAGTGGCGCCAAAGGTATTCTGCATTGCAGTCAGATTTCGAACGGAGATGAAAACAACCTGAACATCAGGGTATATGGTGAATTAGGAAGTGTACATTGGGGGCAATTGGAACCGAACACATTGGTACATAAATCTCAGGAATTCCAAAAGATTTATCGCCCGTCAGTAGGTGATTTATGTCCGGAAGCTAAAGCCAATATTCGTCTTCCGGCGGGGCATCCTGAAGGGTATTTAGAAGCCTTCGCCAATATCTATCGTAATTTTGCCAGAACAGTCCGCAAAAGAATGAACGGCGAAACCCCAACTGACATTGAACTGGATTTCCCGACTATTGATGACGGTATAAGAGGTATGCAGTTTGTAGAAACTGTTATTGCCTCAGGTAAAAGCAATTCGAAATGGGTAAAATTTAAATCGTAATTGAACAATTTAGTGATTTAGTGAATGAGTGATTTAGTGATTAACCTTTAATATTAAATCTAAAGAGTCATTTGTTGAATATGTTATGAGCTTTTTTCTTGAAGAATCTGAAACTACCTATTTACCAAAAGAAGAGTTCGCTGAATTAATGATGAAGCGAATTAAATCATTTGCGATTAGATGTATTAAAGTTTCAGAGGGTCTTCCCAGTAATATAGAAGCAAATATCTTTAAAACTCAATTAGTAAGATCCGCCTCATCGACAGCTGCAAATTATAGAGCAGTAAGAAGAGCCAGAAGTCGTAATGAATTTTTCTCAAAGATTTCTATCGTTATCGAAGAATTAGACGAGTCTATTTTCTGGTTAGAAATGATTATTGACCTTGGTTATCTAACATTAAAAAGGCTGCAAGAATTAATCAAAGAAGGTTACGAATTATTATCAATCCTATCAAAAGCAAGAAAAAACACTAAATAATCACTCAATCACTAATTCACTCAATCACTCAATAATAAAACAGAACAAATGAAAACAATCAAAGGACCAGCAATATTTTTAGCACAATTTATGGCCGATGAAGCCCCCTTTAACTCTTTAGACACTATTGCCGATTATATGGCGGGTTTAGGGTACAAAGGTATCCAGCTTCCAACCTGGGACAGCCGTGTTATTGATCTGCAAAAAGCGGCAGAATCAAAAACCTATGCTGATGAACTAAAAGGTAAATTAGCAGACAAAGGTCTGGCAATTACTGAATTATCGACCCACCTTCAAGGACAATTGATAGCCTCGCATCCGGCCTACAATGCTATGTATGATGCCTTTGCTCCTGCTGCAGTGCATGGCAATGAAAAAGCACGCCGTAAATGGGCTGAGCAACAATTGATTTGGGGGGCTAAGGCTTCACAAAATCTGGGACTTACCTCTCATGTAGGTTTCTCAGGTGCATTGGCATGGCCGTTTCTATACCCATGGCCGCAACGCCCTGCCGGTTTGATTGAAACAGCATTCAAAGAGCTGGCTCGTCGTTGGAAACCAATCCTGAACGTTTATGACGAACACGGCGTTGATTATTGCTATGAATTACACCCCGGTGAAGACCTGTATGATGGTTCAACTTTCGAAATGTTTGTTGATTATCTGAAAGGCCATAAACGCGCCTGTATCAACTATGACCCAAGCCATTTTGTATTACAACAATTAGATTATCTGGCTTTTATAGATTTATATCACGACCGTATCAAGGCATTCCACGTAAAAGATGCAGAATTTAACCCATCGGGCCGTCAGGGTGTGTATAGCGGTTATGCAGGTTGGGCAAACCGTGCCGGACGATTCCGCTCATTGGGAGACGGTCAGGTAGATTTCTCGGGTATCTTCAGTAAACTATCTCAGTATGATTACGATAGCTGGGCTGTTTTAGAGTGGGAATGCTGCATTAAATCATCAGAACAAGGTGCTGCAGAAGGCGCTCCATTCATTGAAAGCCACCTTATTCAGGTTGCAACACGGGCATTTGATGATTTTGCAGCTACAGGTGCTGACGAAAAAGTGAACCGTAGGGCTTTGGGGATTTAAGAACCATCAATACAGATAAAGTTAAGGGGCCTTTTCAGCCCCTTTCTTTTTACTTAATACACTACTTCCTGGGTCTCGGCTTTCTGGCTGATATTTTTATGGTAAACCTCTTCGTAACTCCTGAAATTCGTTTTCATCAACCTATCCCATATATTAAAATACAAGCCATAATTGCCCTTATTTAACTGATGATGCATATTGTGGTGAGTAGGTGTATTTTGTAACCGACCCAACCACGAATCATGAAAGCCTTTCGGGATAAACTCATAGCCCGTATGCCCAAGCACATTCAATATCATCATCCAGAGCATGAATAGTACCAGAGCCAAAGGGTGAAAAGGGATAAGCACTACCAAGACCGGTATATAGGCCGCCTGCACAATGGCCTCTAAAGGATGGAAGGCAAATGCCGCCCAGGGTGATGGATTATGCGACAAATGATGCACTTTATGAAAATAAGGAAAAAGCCTAGGGTGGTGCATCATACGATGTGTCCAGTAAAAATAGGTGTCGTGCGCAAAAATGGCTATCACTATGCTCAGAAAGAAATAGAATATACTGTAATCAGAAAAATCTGTATAAATTTTGGTCCAGCCTGTTTTTCTCATCAGTATTATCAATAAGCCAACCATTCCGAATATGAGCATGGTTAGTAAAGAGTACAGTATCTCACGCTGTATATCCGTCTTTTTAGGGAAACGCTTCTGGATTTTCATAAAAAACCATTGCTCTTTTTTTAGTATATAAAACAGATAATATGCCAGACCCGCAACTATCCCATATCTGACTAATTGAATCAACAAGCCTATCAAAAACCGACTTGTCATATCCAGGTGCTCAAAAGAATTCATATCTTTGGTGGTGTTTAGAGCCTGTTTAAAAATTATAATTCGACCTTCAAAGCTATCTTTTCGGTCAGAAAGACAATATTTAAACAGGCTCTTAGTTTAAATCATCTAAATTTACTTCTTTAGTATAATTCCCTACAGTTATTGATGCCTTATTATCACAGGTATCATTTCCGAAGTCAATCTTAGCGGTTACATCAGTTTTGCTAAACTGCATGATTCCGCTGCTTATATAATCGCAGGAGCCTTTATACTGCAAATCTTTTTGTGTACTTACATCAAAAGTGCCTTCGCTTACTATCATGTTTCCATTAAGCGCCAAAAGAAAAGCGTCATCTTCCTGGTTCTGTGGAGTCCCGAAACCTGCCTGCCATTTTTGTTTCATATTCAAATTAAAAGTTGAGGTCGAGTTATTATAAACTATCTTCAAATTAGAAGCTACCACAGAAATCTCGGGGGTTGACGTTTTGGCATACATACCCCCCACTTCCATCATGCCATTCAGATTTACATCGTCAAGTGTCAGGTTCTTCATTTCTACCTTTATAGTCTGGTTCACAATTGTTAGTATTAATTGTCCGGCTGTGGTTTGTCCGTTTGTAGTTTTACAACTTCCTGTCCCAAAATCTACGGTAATCGTTTTGCTTTTCAGATCCGGAACCACTTTGGCGCAGGCAGGCACACTATTGTAGGCTATAGCAGTTTCTTCAACGGCTCTGCCATTGGGCAAATATTGCCCTTTCAGTTCTTGCACAAAGGCCAATATGTTTTTAATGGCCTGCTGTGCCTGCAATTGTTTTTCTATCACAGGCATAAGTTGATTTAGCTGCGTTTCGTTGCTGGCAGGTGGTTCAACTTCATTTTGCTGACATGAGGAGAAAATAGTAAGGCAGCTTAATAGCATAAATAATAAGTTAGTACGATTCATTGCGTTCATTGATTATCACATGATTTGATTAGAAAATTCTTGTTTCCCGAAGGATGCCACAAAATTGTGTGCTTCGTTCAGGACTATAAAAATTATTCAACCAACCACGTTTATTTATCTATCAAATCGCTCTGCTTGTCAAGATAATGATTTACGCATCTCTTTGAGCTAAAGTTGAAAAAAATGGCCTGTTTGTTGATAGATAGCTAGTATTGATTGAATAAAAGTCTGGATTATATAAGAAGAGTGTTAATTTTAGTTATCAATACCAGGCACTTATGCAGAAAAAAAATCAGATACAATTATGGGTGTTTCATGTGGGCTTCTGGCTTACCTACCTGCTTGCCACAAGCTATACTTTTCTGAATCTGATGTCGCCGAAAGATGTGCTGATTCGGGTAAGTGTTAATTTTATCCTGCATTTTCTTTTTGGGTACATCAACTGGCTTTTCTGTATTCCGCGTTATTTTCTGAAAGAAAAATTCATCCTCTATTTTATTGTTACAATTCTGATATTGATTGTATTCATTACCACAAGGGTTTTGTTAGAGCAAAAATTTTTGAGCAATGCCATACTCGAAACCACAATTCAGAATAAACCTCAGATGCAGGTGGTTCTTATCAGCCTCTCCTACCTGATGATATGGGTATTGAGTTCGCTTTTTCGATTACTCGATGACAGAATTAAATCTATCAGGATTGAAAGTAAACTCAAACAGGCGCAATTAGAAGCCGAACTGAAATTTCTGAAATCGCAGATTAATCCACATTTTTTATTCAATACACTTAATAATATCTATTCGTTAGTCTATCTGAAATCGGATGAAGGTGCACCAATGTTATTGAAACTTTCGGGAATACTCAGGTACATGCTCTACGAATGTGATATACCAAGAGTGCCAGTGCAGAAAGAAATAAACTATCTGAAAGATTGTATTGATTTACATATCCTGAATCCGAAAGACAGACCTAAAGTACAATTTGAAGTAAATAATGAAACTGCAAACGTGATGATTGAACCTTTGTTATTTATCAATTTTTTAGAAAATAGTTTTAAACATAGTTCTCTCTCAAAACCCGATGGATTCATCCATATAAGACTCAATATCAGCGATAAACTCATTGAATTTACGATAGAAAACAGTATGCTTGAGGGGGTTGACAAGAAAGATAAAGTCGGCGGCATAGGCTTACAGAATATCAGACAACGCCTGGAACTGATTTACCCTGAAAAACACTCGCTTGAAGTAAAAAAGGCCAAAGAGATTTATGCGGTAAAGCTTCAAATAATACCCTAAGCAACCTTAAAAAACAGTACCTTTATGAAAATAAGATGCCTGGTAATTGACGACGAATACATGGCAAGATTGCTATTGGAAAACTACATTCAGAAGCTACCGCAGTTAGAAATGGCAGGTCTCTGCGAAAATGCCATTGAAGCCTTGAGTATAATTAAAAAAGAAAAAATAGATGTGGTTTTTCTGGATATACAAATGCCTCACCTGACAGGCTTAGAGTTTCTGCATACGCTTCAACATAAGCCGCTCGTTATTTTTACCACTGCCTATTCTGAATACGCCCTTGAGGGTTTCCGCCTGGATGCCATTGATTACTTGCTTAAACCTTTTTCTTTCGAGCGTTTCGTCCAGGCAGTCAATAAGGCTTCCCATTATTTATCGTTTCAGGGAAATAATGCAGAATCTGCCTATAGCGTTATTGCCGAAAATAAGGAGACTCAACAGCTTTTTGTAAAATCAGACGGCAAACTTATTAAAGTGAGGTTTGATGAGATGATATATATCGAAGGGCTCAGAGAATATGTGAGTATTTATACTGCTGATAGTCGTATCATTACTTTACAATCACTTCGAAACCTGGAATCTCTTTTACCCGCTTCCAGATTTTTAAGAGTGAATAAATCATACATTATCGCGCTTGATAAAATTCAGGCAATAATCGGGAATCAGGTAGAAATTCATAAAAAACTGATTCCTATTGGTGCAACTTACAAAGAAGTTTTAATGAACATTTTGTATCTGGAAGAATAATAAATTTATCATATTTGGTTTGCATTTGATTTATTAGGAAATTTGAACTCAAATCAACCTCAATCTTACATATCTACAATGAAAAAAATTCAATTAGGTGGTCTTGCATTAATGATTCTTTTAATGACTTGCGCTACCACAACATTTGCCCAGAAAAAAGGAAAGTGGGTAACAATTTTTAATGGCAAAGATTTCACCGGCTGGCATGCTTATAATAAAACAGAGCCTATTTCAGACGCGTGGAAAGTGGAAGATGGCGCAATGGTATTGGCAGGCAAAGGCGGCGGTGACCTGGTTACCGAAAAAGAATACGAAAATTTTGAACTGGAACTTGACTGGAAAATTTCTGAAAAGGGAAATAGTGGTGTAATGTGGGGCGTAATTGAAGATAAAAAATTCTGCT
>CALRLS020000167.1:0-10037 GCA_943368815.1 Cyanobium sp. NIES-981 | reverse complement strand
CAATAGCACACAAGCTAAACCAAGCGCCAGACCCATAATAGTCAATGAGCTATTCAGGCGGTGTTGTAATAAATTACGAAAAGCGATTTTAAAATAATTGCGTAACATAGCAAGTCCTAATTTTGATGGTTGATTGTTTTCTCTTTTTTTCCGACGACGCACAAATGGAGGCAAAACCGTAATCACACTAAAGCAATAGCGCAGGTCTGCCCGGAATTTTCCGGATTTCTGTAACCAAAAGGCATATAGTTCTTCCAGATCACCGGCTGCCTCTTCTAATGTTTCTTCGGGGTGGAATCTGGTGAGTAGGTATCGTATCCATTTTGGGGGTATGTTTTTCATAATCGCTGATGCTTGTCTGAACTTTGATTTAACTGATTATTATGATTGAACAGCCTCACTATGATGATTGATTCTTGAAAATGTTAAGTGATATTCTTTGTAATCTTGTCAATTTACCATCAGTGAAATCATTAAATCAGGTAAATCAAAGTTCGAGACAAATCACTCAATCATTCATTCTTCAAAGACTTCACCGGGTTCATCATGGCTGCTATGATTGACCGGAAACTAATTGTAAACAGAGCAATAATTATGATCAATACTGCTATTCCAATTTATCTAATCCGGGCTTTTTTCATAATCCGCTCAAACGAAGTGTGTGTGGTGGTATCATTTGCCATAATCCCTGGCGCAGTTCGTGTACTTCCTGTAAGGTTCTGCTGCCCAGAGCCGTTACTCTGAACAGGCGCTTCCGGCGCCCTCCTCTCTCATTGGTAGCTCCACCTAATTCAGAACTTAAAAAGCCTTTTTCTTCCAGTCTGATAAGGGTGTTGTGTACCGTACCGAAAGCAACTATCCGCCCGGTATGTTCTTCTAAGGCCTGATTAACTGATACACCATAAGCCTCCTTATCTAAAATGGCTACCATGAGTAAGACCATCTCTTCAAACTCGCCCAAATTTGCTCTATGCATAGGTTTAGATGATTAGTTTCTATTTTGTCGTACAAATATAATGCCATACGAGGAAAACGGCCTTGAAGCACATTCTAAGCAGATTTTTAAGAAAACTGGTCGTCCACAAGCGGACAGAATCTGTCCGCTTGTGGACGACGGACATTCATTATTTTGGTTTGTAGAAAACTAAAGCATTTGCCGACTAAATCATCGTCCGAAAATTTTTATTCTGAGAAAATAGACTTAATTTGCCTGACGTATCCAACAAAGTATTTATGACAGAGCCAAGAATTGAAACTTTAGAAGAAAAGAAACTAATAGGCAAGCACCTGACCATGTCTTTTGCAGACAACAAGACCGGGGAGTTATGGAGAGGCTTTATGCCAAGACGAAAAGAGATAGTAAGTGCCGTCAGTACTGACCTGTACTCATTACAATTATACACACCGGATTTCTTCGGGCATTTTAATCCTCATACACCTTTTGAAAAATGGTCTGCTGTTGAAGTAACAGGTTTTGATAGCATTCCTGACGGGATGGAAGCCTTTACCCTGCCAGAAGGCGTGTATGCTGTTTTCCTGCACAAAGGTTCAAGTACTGATACAAGTACATTTCAGTACATCTTTAGCACTTGGCTACCCAATTCTGAATACGTGCTCGATGACCGACCACATTTTGAATTGTTGGGTGATAAGTATAAAAATTACGACCCTGCTTCGGAAGAGGAGATTTGGATTCCGATACGGTTGAAGGTTTGAGTTGGTCCCATGCCGCTCATTTCCTTAAAGGATGCCCAAGATAAATCAAAACCAAAGGCATCAGCAAAAAAGGTATTTCAATTAGTGCTATTTTATAATTTCCTCCTTTTAAGGATAATGCCATGATTAGAACAATCACTAAAGCATTAATAAGATTGCCGATAAAAAAAGTCTGAGGAAAAAGTACCAGAACTCCTACTGTCAGGCTAAGTACACTGACCGCTAAAAGTCCGGTTTTACCGATACCCAATGCATTGACCATTTCATTGGTTTCAGATTTCATTGAGAGTCCATCCCAGCCGTGTTTAAAGCTAAGAAAGGCGGTAATCAGGATAAGTATTGTGCTGATGATTTTCATGATAAGAAAGTATATCTAATAAAATATTGATAGCACAAAGTTCCGGCAAAATATTTTCTATTCTTTACAAGTTTCAATCAATTACTTGCAATAATCAAATCATGCACGGAATCCTAAGGGAGTAAGGGAGGTTTGTTTTTTAAAGAAGTTTGAAAAATGCGCTACTTCCTCAAACCCTAGTGAATAAGCAATCTCAGATACATTCCAGTCGGTTTGCTTCAATAGTATTTTCGCTTCTCTGATAATCCTGCCGCTTATGAGGTCTGTAGTAGTTTTGCCGGTATTCTCTTTCAAAACCTTATTCAGATGATTTACATGCACAGCAAGTCTGTCGGCATAGTCTTTGGCAGTACGTAAATTTAGCTTTTGCTGAGGTGATTCAATCGGGAATTGCCGCTCCAATAATTCAATAAACAGAGACGATACACGGGCTGATGCATTGTGGCTGGTATAAAGCGCCGTAATCGGTTGAAGTTTTTGCCCGTAATGAATCAATTCCAATACATAATTCCGTATCAAATCATATTTATAGGCATAGTCTGATGCTAATTCTTTATGCATTTTTTTGAAGATATAGTCAATATCTTCTGATTCTTCCTCCGAAATCTGAAAGACCGGATAGCCTCCAGATTTAAAAATGGGCAAATCATCAAGTACTACGCCACTTTTATTCTTGATTAAAAATTCGTCAGTAAATACACAAAAATGTCCTGATTGGTTGGCATCTTTAGGCACATAGTGGTAGGGTATTTTAGGTGAAGCAAATAAAAGAGCAGTCTTTTCTATATCAATTACCTTGTCGGCATATTCAGCCTTGTTTCTACCTTTGATAAGGCTTATTTTATAATAAGCTCTGCGATTATAAGGCATCACGGGTTTTTCTCTGATTTGCTTCGTAATCTCTTCTATATTGAACACATTAAAATGCCCGATTTCACGACTATAATCTTTGGGTAAAAGAGAAATCACATCACCTTCATCAGTCTTATAGCTCGTTTGTCTATAAAACTCTTCTATCGAAATTGTATCCATTGGCTTGTTTGTAAAATTCAAATATACAATACTCAAACATAAAACCTGATATGGATTAATTAAAATTTTGCCTCCATGATTATCCTTTTAAATGGATAGAATACCAGGGATTCCGGGAATCTCTTTTTCAGGCGCTCTTTATAGGCAGCGATAAATTGCTCTTTTATCTCTCCCTCTAGCCTTTCAGTATACGGAATCAGAGCTGTACCCGATACCCAATCGAATAGCGCATCAGTATCTTTCAACACAAGCGGATAAATCTTTTCAAAAATAGTCATTTGCTGGCTGCCATTTTCAAAAAGGATTTGTGCGTATCTTTCAATATCCAATACGGGTGACTTGCGCGTCCAGTTTTGCAGAGCTGTGCAAAAGGGCTCTTCAGTAGCCAATTCATCCAGAATAAGATTCGATGCATTCCGGTTCTGATTAGGCATTTGTATTACTAATTGTCCGCCAGGCTTTACCATAGAAATTATCTTTGGCAATAAGTCTTCATGATTATAAACCCATTGAATGGCCGCATTTGAAAAAACCAGATCCCATTTAGTTTCCAGATTGACCTGTTCTTCAATGCTTCTTAATTCAAATTTTAGCTGTTCATTTTCAAAAGCCTTTGAGTCATTTAACATCTCCTGCGATGAATCAATCCCTATTACTTTAGATTCGGGTAAAGCATCCGCCAGTTTTCTTGTTAATTCTCCTGTACCACAACCTAAATCTATCACATCAATTCCCGACCTGATTGTAACCAGATTCAGGCAATCATAAAATGGAGCAAATCTTTCTGATTTGAACTTATTGTAGGTATCCGGATTCCATGCCATAGTTAACATCTCTGATAAAGTGCTTATATATAGTACAAATTAGAACCAAAAAAGATTTAAAATCTTTAAAATTATAAAGATGAAAAACAGGAATATTCAAATTTAGTTATATACTAAGAACTCAATATAAAGAATGAATAATTGATAGGTTTGACATTTTAGATAAATTAAAAAAAATCTACAACTTTGGTTTCTCCTAAACATTCAGGTTTTTATTTTGACTATTAAACATCAACCTTACCTGCAAGACTTGATTAATAATCCTTGTCCATTATGAGTAAAAAACATTCTACGCCTCTTACGAAAGTCCCGCAAGATTTTACAATAGTTGGTTTAGGGGCTTCTGCCGGAGGAGTTGAAGCTTTCCAGAAATTTGTTGCTGCAATTCCTGAAAATTCAGGCATGGCTTACATACTGGTTCTGCATTTACCACCTGACCACGAAAGTCTTTTGCCCGAAATATTATCTAAATCCACTGTGCTGCCCGTTCAGGAAATCAGTGATGAACTCGATATAAAACCTGACCATATTTATACCATTCCTGAGAATAAAATACTGATTACCATTGATGGTGTATTGAAATTATTACCCCGAAACAGTGAAAATCCGGTTGTTTATTCTATAGATATTTTCTTTTATTCATTAGGCGAAGTGCATCAGAATAATGCTGTTGGCGTTGTGCTTTCAGGAACAGGTACTGATGGCACAATGGGCCTGAAAGCCATAAAAAAATGTGGCGGAATTACTTTTGCTCAGGCACCCGATTCAGCCATTTTCCCGCAAATGCCACAAAGCGCTATTGACGCAGAGGCAATAGATTTTGTGCTGCCTGTAGAAAAGATACCTGAACAATTAATCAGGCTCCAGCAGGTGGTAGATAAAAATTATCCTGACGAAAACACCAAAGCCATTCCGCGCAATTATGATGAGGTCTTAAAACAAATTATTTTTCTGGTGCGACAGCATAAAGGCATTGATTTCAGCTATTATAAAGAATCAACCCTGCGAAGAAGAATCGCCCGACGGATGGGGCTGTCCCGCTGCGAAGATGTGACCGACTATTACACACTCCTGAAAACAAATAAAGATGAATTAGAGCAACTCCTGAAAGATTTTCTGATACCTGTTACCTCTTTCTTCCGTGATGCTAAAACTTTTCAGGCTTTAACAGAAAGAGTGTTCCCTCATTTAGTAGATAGCAAATTAAGTCAGAGTACCATACGGGTATGGGTAGCGGGTTGCTCTTCAGGAGAGGAAGCTTATTCAATTGCCATCAGTCTTCATGATTTTTTAGCGCATAGAGCTCCGGAAATTAAAATTCAGGTTTTTGCTACAGATATTTCAGAAAGTAATATTGCCAAAGCCCGGTCAGGTACTTATAATATACTGGATGTACAGGCAATTCCACCGCACTTGCTGGAAACTTATTTTATCAAAATTGATAATAGCACTTACCAGATAAATAAAACTATCAGAAACAGCTGTGTTTTTGCCGTACATAACTTTCTGAAAGACCCGCCTTTTTCTAAAATAGATCTGGTTTCATGCCGGAACGTACTCATTTATATGACTACATTTTTACAGAAAAAAGCCCTGACCACCTTTCATTATGCCCTTAAAGAAAAAGGAGTATTATGGCTGGGTAAATCTGAAACGGCCAATGTAGTATCTGATTTGTTTACGCTTATCAGCAATCATGATAAATTCTTCAGCAGAAAATATACGACCAGTCATTTCACACAAGACTCGCATGAAAGTATGGATGAAAGCAAAAGCTATAAACCCGACACCATCCATACACCCATGATAAGCCAGACTGATTTTCAGAAGAACGCTGATGAGATATTGTTAAATCATTATACGCCCCCCTGTGTTATCGTGAGCGACCAGAATGATATTATTCATTTCAGGGGTGATACTTCTTTGTTCTTCATGCCGTCACCGGGTAAGGCCAGCCTGAACATACTGAAAATGGTCCGTAAAGAACTGGCTTTTGATTTACGCAATCTATTGCACAAAGCGCACTCAGAAAAAGAGCTTGTTACGAAAGAAAACATATTGGTAAAACACGGCAGTGACTCTTATCTGGTTTCGATTGAAGTTATCCCTTTGTTGCAATCTGTGGCCTTACATTTTCTGATTATATTCAGTAAAAGGGCGATTTTACCGGTAGAGCAGGAATCTTATAAAAGAGGCGCAAAAAAGACAAAGAAAAGTCTGGAAGAACTGCATATTGAACAACTGGAAAAAGAGTTAGGACAGATACGACAGGATATTCTAAACATCACGGAGAGTCAGGAAGCCGCCAATGAAGAATTACAGAATGCCAACGAAGAATTGCTGAGCAGCAGCGAAGAATTACAAACGCTGAACGAAGAACTGGAGACATCCAAAGAAGAGTTGCAATCGGGTAATGAAGAGTTAATCAGCATGAATCAGGAACTGATTAACCGACAGGAGCATCTGAGCCGCACACAAGCCCAATTAGAAGACCTCAACAAAACACTCATTATTCAGAACAAAGCCTTTGAGGGTGCACAGGTAAGCTCTAAAATGGGAAGCATGACCTGGAATCTCCAAACGGATGAATTTGCTTATTCGGATAACCTCTTCCGGATTTTCGGTTATAAGCCCAAAGAGTTTATACCTACTGTAAAAAAACTTAAAAGCTTTGTACACCCCGAAGACCTACCCGATTTAGACAAAATCAGCAAAAAACTCTTATTAAAGAAAAAAACAAGTGAGTTGTCGTTCCGGGCTTATACCAAAGATGGTTCTCTTAAATACATTAAAGGAACAGGAAGCGTGCTGAATCTGGGCTCTGAAAGCATGCTTGTAGCCAGCTTACAGGATGTAACAGAAGATGTCTTACTACACAAAAATCTGCAATTACGTGAAGCACAGCTATCTGAATCTCAGCGCATAGGCAAAATAGGAAGTTGGGAAATTGATTTTCTTACTGATACTATTCACTGGTCAAACGAAACCTATCGTTTGTATGGATATAAACCTGACGAAATTGAAATAGATTTCAACACTTTCGGTATGGTTCACCCGGATGATATTGAAAAACTGAGAGAGGCAATAGAAAAATCAAGAAGAACCGGAGATGCCTTTGAGACCGAATACCGCAGGTATGATAAACAGGGTGCTTTGCGTTATATTTATTCGAAGGGCGATGTAAGAAAAGACAATAAAGACGCGATAACAGGTATGCTTTGCATCAGTATTGATTTAACAGAGATAAGGTTAAATGAACAAAAACTATTGGAAACTTTTCAACAATTGGAAAGCAAAAACATAGAATTAGAGCATAGTAATACCGAGTTGGCTTCATTCAGCTATATTGCTTCTCACGATTTAGGTGACCCACTCTATAAGATTCAGGCATTTACCGAGCGCATCATGCTGAAAGAGGAGTTGTCTGATACCGCAAAAGACTATTTCTCCCGTATTATCAGGTCAACCCAGAGAATGAAGAGCCTGCTGGCAGATTTGCTGAATTTTTCACGTATGACAACCGATGAGGCAATCTTTGCCAAAACGGATTTGAATACCCTTTTGGACGAGGCCAAGCAAAGTCTGAGCGAAAGAATTGAAGAAAAAAAGGCAGTTATTGAAGCCGACGAGCTACCAACATTGACTATTATACCTACACAGTTTTATCAGTTATTTGCCAATATTATCTCTAACTCGATTAAATATAGCAAGAAAGACCTACCACCTCATATTGTTATTAAAGCCTCATTGATGACCGGTGAAGACATCAATGATGCCAGGGCAATTAATAACAAAAAATACTGGAAAATCAGTTTTATCGATAATGGCATTGGGTTTGACCAACAATATGAAAATAAGATTTTCGAACTTTTCCAGCGTCTGCACGGAAAAACGGAGTATTCAGGAACAGGTATAGGCCTGACCATTTGTCGTAAAGTTGTTCAGAACCACGAGGGGCTTATTGAGGTTTTTGGCAGGCCGGATATTGGGGCTACTTTTAATGTATATATACCGGTAAGAGATTAATTCCATCTCACATCTGAGCTTATCAGAATAACAAAGAATAGCAAAACCAGCAAAGCAGGTATTGCTAAAATCCCTGCCAGAATTTTTGCCGGAATCATTTTCCCCCTTAATTTCAGGATGAATGACCCTATGAGCACTCCTGCTAATACAGCCAGTAAAACAAGCCACAAGGCTATGTTAAATGAGGAGACAGTACCATCACCTATACCAATAAAGAAAAAGGATAGGGCTATTAAAGCAACAATTGCATCAATACTCCAGAAAACCCAGAAGAGAATCATATTATATAAAGATAAGCGTAATTGTGTATCCGTTATTTTTAAACAAAAATGGCATAATGAACATGGATTATAGAATTATTTGCAAAGAATAGTCGAATCTTTCTATTGAGCGGTAAAAGAAAACCCCGGAATGGAATCATTTCAGGGTATCTAAGACATATGTTTCATTTGATATTTTTGAGCCCGTAAGTATCTCTGCGTTTCTCCAGAACTACTCTTTGCAATTTCCGATTTCTTTCAGTTTTACCACTACTCTGTTAAAGGTAGCCTTTACTCTGGTGCGTGTTCCGGCATCATCGCCGTCTGTGTCACCCACAAAGGCAAATCTTTTAATTAATTCTCCACTACCTTTTTCAAAAAAATCTTCACTATGGCCACTATCTATGTAGTTGGTGTTGGTCTCTTTATCGCTCACAATACTGACAATTCTTCGGGTTGACGGTGCAGTGTAAATATTAAAAACAGCAGAACCCTCTGCAGTTGACCAATCGCTTTTGGTTTCTCTGGCTTTCATAAATACCCTGGCCTTGATAGTATTATTATCAATATAAATATTTACCCTTGCATTTACATTCGGCCCATTACCATTATATTCTCTGTCTCCCCGGGTATGTGTAGGCGTAAAAGCAATTATATCAGGTGAGAAAGATATCTCTTCTTCTTTGCAATCCGGAATAACAGGTTGAGTAACAGCAATAGACGACATCTCTTTGTATTCCAGCACAAGTCGGCTACTGGTTTCATTCAATAATGCACCATTACTACCCAGATTTAAAACCAGATGATAATGTGATACCCTGTTAATGGCATAGGTAAGGTCAGTCTTCTCATTAACATTGTTTATCAGATATAATTTCAAAGGCTGGTTATCAAAATCATAGCCCGAAATATCAATTTTGTTTCTCCGGTTAGGCATCAGGTTCATATCAATTGAAGATGGAATTACCTGACAAATAGCAGGATTACGTTCAGGTATGGGCTTCTTCAATAATTCTGCTTTGATTCTCTGTAATGCCTGCACTACTCTTGCTCCCAGAAAATCGACATTACACCGGAGTTCAGAACCTGCCGCAGCGATAGTTCTATTGGCAAGGTTCTGCACTTCATTCCTGATAGTACTTTGTGCCTCGTCTGTCAGTTTCTCGCTTAGCTCTTGTAGAGTGGCCTGCCAGGACTCTGACTCATGTGTAATCTCATCAATAGCATCATCAAGCATCGCCGCTGTATTGTTAGTAAGGTCCTGCGTTGTATCGCGGATCGTCTGTTTCAACCCACACCCAAGTACAAAAAACAAGAGAACGAATGTGGCAGTTATTCTTTTCATGGCTACAAAGTTTATATTTCATGTCTTATAGGAGCAGCCCGGGCAACAAAAGTATAGGTATTCAAAGTATGATAATAGAGGGAAAACACTCATTTCGTAAGGTAAAAACACTATAATCCTATGATTTCGAAAGATATGGGCCAATTTCAGATACCGAACAAAATAGCTGAATAGTGAAAATTGCCAATTATGGGGAAGTAATTCCCCGAAAAATCATGGAATGCCGTTTTCTAGTATTTTATAAAATTAGCTTAATCTTCTTCTGCTATGGATCTTCACACACAAATCATCTGGCTTTTTTTATTGGCAATACCTGTTTCCTGTATTGCATGGACAGTTACACATGAAGAGATTTTCAGAGAGCCCCGGGAATATTGCCAAAAACAAAGTCAGGCATCAAAGGCTTTATTCAGACGAAAATTCTTTTATATTTTCACCTGTGAATATTGTTTCAGTTTCTATGTAAGCATCCTGTT
>CALRLS020000166.1:0-10097 GCA_943368815.1 Cyanobium sp. NIES-981 | reverse complement strand
GATTCCATTGGCTGAGGAACTCCGGAGCAAATATCCTGATTTTGAAGCTGTGAGTCTTTCTTCTAACACATTCTCATTGATACTGGCATCAGGAGAGAAGAAACTGGTGAAAACAGGTAATTATGTACAGCAATCTTTTGTGGATATGTTATCAGTGAAAGTGATTTCAGGTAATAAGAATGGCTTGAAGGATGTAAACGCAATACTTATTTCAGAGACGCTGGCAGAAGATCTTTTTGGAATGGAAAGCCCTTTGGATAAAATCATTAAAATTGATAATAAAGAAAGTGTAAAAGTGGTAGGGGTATACGAAAGTTTTCCCTATAACACTACTTTTAAAGATGTGCACTTTATGGCTCCCTGGAGTTTGTACGAAGCGAGCAATGAGGGCGTGAGAAGAGATAAAGACGAATGGGATTCAAACTCGTATCAGATTTATGCGCAATTGAAGCAGGGAGCAGATTTTGACAAAGTTTCGGCAAAGATTAAAGATGTAAGAGTAAACAGAGCAGACCCTCCGGGATACAAACCTGAGTTCTTTGTCCATCCCATGAATAATTGGCATCTGTATTCAGATTTTAAGGATGGAATAAACACAGGTGGGATGATAAAATTTGTGTGGTTGTTTAGTATTATCGGCGCATTTGTGCTTTTGCTGGCTTGTATTAATTTTATGAATCTGAGCACAGCGCGTTCAGAGAAAAGGGCGAAAGAAGTAGGCATCCGTAAAGCTGTCGGGTCTGTTCGTATGCAATTGATTATGCAGTTTTTCAGCGAGTCACTTTTAGTAGTCCTGATTGCTTTTGTCTTCTCAATTCTGATTGTTCAATTAGCTTTGCCATTGTTTAACAGGGTAGCTGATAAACAGGTAGGTATTTTATGGACAAACCCTTTCTTCTGGCTCGGGGGCTTAGGGTTTAGCTTAATAACAGGTCTGGTTGCCGGATCTTATCCTGCATTTTATTTATCTTCTTTCCAGGCAGTCAAGGTCTTAAAAGGTACTTTCAGAGTAGGGCGGTTTGCGGCAGTTCCCCGCAAAGTCTTAGTGGTCTTACAATTTACAGTTTCTGTTACCCTGATTATTGGTACGGTTGTGGTTTTCAGGCAGATTCAGTTTGCCAAAAATCGTTCGGTGGGCTATGACCGTAATAAATTGATTGAGGTGAGTATGAATACACCCGAGCTGCGCAAGAATTTTGAAGTGTTGAAGGAAGAGTTGCTAAGTTCCAAAGCTGTTTATGGAGTTGGAACCTCTTTCGGCACTATAACCACGCAGTCAGGTGGAATCACCAATATATCGTGGAGAGGAAAAAGCCCTGAGGGAAAACCTCTTTTAATGTCGAATTATGTATCTCATGAATACGGGAAAGCTATTGGCTGGAAAATCCTGCAAGGTCGTGATTTTTCCAGAGCGTTTTCAACAGATACTGCATCTATGATTATCAACGAATCGGCCTTGAAATTGATGGCATTTAAAAACCCGATTAATGAAATAGTAACTACATCGGGGAAGGAATATAAGGTAATAGGAGTAGTAAAAGACATGGTTAAGGAGAGCCCGTTCAGTCCTGTATCACCTTCCTTCTTTATGGCAAGCTCAAAAATTGCAAATATTATTCAGGTTAAGCTTGCCCCTGAATTGAGTACTTCAGAAGCTTTAGGAAGGGTGGAAGTGGTTTTCAGGAAACATAATCCGGATAGCCCTTTTGTCTATAATTTTGTTGATGAAGTGTATGCAAAGAAATTCGGAGATGAGGAACGCATAGGGAAATTAGCCTTATTCTTTACCATTCTTGCAGTGCTTATCAGTTGTTTAGGTCTGTTCGGATTAGCTTCCTTTGTAGCCGAGCAACGCACCAAGGAAATTGGCGTGAGAAAAGTATTAGGCGCATCGGTCATTAATCTCTGGGCTTTGTTGTCAAAAGACTTTGTAATGCTCGTTGTCATATCCTTATTTATCGCTTCACCCATAGCCTGGTATTTCATGAACAATTGGATAATGAATTATGATTATCGTGCAGGCATTTCCTGGTGGATTTTTGCGATTGCAGGAGCAGGGGCTTTGCTTATTACTTTATTAACCGTCAGCTTTCAGGCTATCAAAGCGGCCTTGATGAACCCCGTGAAATCTTTGAGGTCGGAGTAGTGCTAATGAGAGAAAAACTGCTGGCAAGAAATAAGGATAAATTCTTTGAATTATTCTTATTTCTTGTTTTTATTTCCGCTTCAATTTACACAGATTACCTCACTCTTTAATCAAAATAATACAAGGGTGGCATTCTGCCGTTTGCAACCGAAAAGAATAAGTTTAAGCAGATTGCTGATTGATAAAATGACTGTTTAAAGGATATTTTTTAAAGTCAAAGTCATAGATTTTTCTTAATTTGCAGCGTTAAAAAACGTGCTTAATCTATAATTCTGATGAAATCCATACGCAGTGCACAAATCCTGAGTTTACTGTGCTTATCTATATGTTTTATTAATCATCAAAGCTCAATTGGGCAGTCATCATTTACTGTGAAAATTGATTCGGTGCGTTGGATTGATGAGGCCAGAAACAGAGTTATTCCTGTAGCTTTTTATATGCCTGAAACCAATAAAAAAACAAAACACCCGCGATTAATAATTTTCAGCCACGGTTACGATGCGAATCAGGGAAGAGCTAATCTGGAGTACTCTTATTTGACTAATCATTTAGCATCTCAGGGGTATTTTGTAGCGTGTATCCAGCACGAACTACCAACAGATAGTCTTTTACCTATGACCGGCAAAGCGCAGATAGTAAGAAGGTCTAATTGGGAGAGGGGAGCCACAAATATACTGTTTGTGTTGAACGAACTTAAAAAAACGAAACCTGAAATAGATTATAAGCACCTGATTTTAATGGGGCATTCTAATGGAGGAGACATGACCGCTTTATTTGCAAGTAAATACCCTAATCTGGTCAGTAAGGTCATTACTTTAGACAACAGAAGAATGGCTCTGCCACGCACTAAAAAACCAAAGATTTATTCCCTGCGTTCAAGTGACCAGCGTGCTGATGAGGGTGTTTTGCCTACAGAAGAAGAACAAAAGAAATCGGGAATTACCATCATCAGATTACCAGATACTATACACAACCACATGGATAATGATGCGAATGAACGCCAACGGGTGGAAATTATAGGCTATGTGACGGGATTCTTAAAGAAATAACAAAGGGTTGGTAATAAGGAGGTCTCCAAAATCCTTTTGGGATATCCTAAATAATGAAGATAAAGTATTTATTCTCTAGCTACCGGATTCAATAACCTTAAAGCATTGAAAACTGCCTGGTGCGTTATAGTGGCGTGGTTTTCTTCGGGCAGATAATCGAAATAAATTTTCAGATTTTTGCTTTTAGCAGCCCTCAGTTTTTCAGCCAATAAATTGGCATCTACCTCCATCACTCTCGGTATTTCGGTTGGTGTAAGTCCTTCTTTCCCAACACCGATATAGACTTTAGTCAGATGATTAAAGCTCTCTTGTAAAACCGGAGAATCAAGCTTTAGCAAAGAACCATTGTCCCACCAGATACTCGGACTGATAATAATGTATTGATTAAAAAGGGTAGGCTTCTTTAATAAAATCTCTGTAGCTAATAAACCTCCTAACGACTGCCCGATAATGGTTTTATTATTGACCTTGTACTTTTTTTCGATATATGGCTGCAATTCTTTTTCAATAAAGTCGATAAGTTTATCCGAATTGCCAGCAGTTTTATATCTTTCTTTGTCTTTCTGAATAGTGGTCGGGTAGGTAAAATCCCGCCTCCTGTCTACATTAGAGATGCCTACAACAATAGTCGGCGGAACACGGTTAATCCAGAGAAAAGCATTGAACTGATAAAGGCCTACCACATGGATAAAATCTTCATCTTTCGAACCGTCTAAGAGATACACCACATCATAGCCAAGGGTATCTAGTCCATAACCTTCCGGCACATAAATATTCAGGACTCTTTTTTCGGATAGTTCTTTTGAGTCAATTTCGTCAATATATCCTAATACAAAAGGTTTTTTATCAGTCGTTGTTTGCGTGCTTTGTCCAAAAGTAAGAATCGGAAGAAAAGTCAGTAAGCAGATTTTAAGGAGTTTCATTTCAGGGAAGGCATTTACAGGGTCAATTTTTTTACATCTTAGAAAGGATAATATAAATGATATTATTCTTTACTTTTATCCGGGGTATAGGATTAAAAGTTTCTTCAGGCATATCAAGAGGTGTGCCTGTGATGGAAAAACCGCTTTCGGCCATGGTATAAAAAATCTGCTCTCCGAAAAGAAAGGTTTCTACATCTCTGGCACCCTTCGTAAAAGCCATTGCGATTTTATACGGCTTTTTCAGATGATGCTTTGCAATAGCTGCTTTTATCTCACGGCTTAGTTTAGCTTTCAGTTTTTCATCAACCACCCTTTTTTCATTTTCTATTTTAAGAATGAAAGTAGTGTCAGATAGTTCTTTTTTTAGCGCAGTGCTTTTTGATTCAGGCTTTTGCAAATGAGAAGTTTGCCTGAACTCTGAGGTAGATGTACTAACAATGCCAGATGACTTATAAGTAAAAGCCGTGCAAATAAAAATGCAGATTATCGGTATCAATCGTATGCAAGTGCTGTTCATCATTCAGTTCATATCTTTATTCAAAGATACGGAATTTTGTTTTACTTATTTTTTACACCTGAAATCCACCCATAATTTATCAAGACTTTGCCAGACTGTATGCGAGAAAACCTGAGGAGATAATTCGTAGAATATGAGCGTTTTATTTTCTCCCGGACAGGATTTAAGGTGTACCTTGCAATTGAGCATAAGGGGTTTAAGTGTCATATAATCTTCCATTTTAATTGTTCCGATATAAGTTTGCAAATCCCCTGCGTCTTTCTTCGTTTCTTTAAATGAGGTCACAACAGGCTCCATTTTTCCAATAATCGTATTACTCCTGTTCGTTTTAATAAGACCTGTAAAATACGCTTGTAGATTATCATTAAGAGTTTTAGCATCCATTTTTATTGTTCCGTCAAGGTACCACAAAAACGCATAAGACCAGTATTCGTCACTTTTTACTTTGCCCCAACCCGGAGTAAACCGAATATCTTCAACTCCTTTATATGGGATTTGCGGAGCAAAACTAATCGGTATGAGAAACCGCTCGATAGTCCAGTTCTTTGGAATAGGTAATGTATAGGGGGCTTTCCATGTATGTCCGTCGAACGCGGGCTTTTGGGCCTGTCCGTAAAGTTCCACAGAAAACAGCGTAAGTATTATTATTACTGAGGTCTTCATATTTTTAGTTTTAAGGTCTTTGTTTTGTTTGAGCAAACTTACTTCCAATACAAATACTTATAATGAAATTAGTGGTATTTTAAGGTATTTTAACATTCGTGAGATTCAAGGTCGTATATTGAAAATAAGCATGAAAATTTTGCCGAAATCAATTAATTCTTGCTTTACCATACTACCGTAATGCGAATAAAATCACGGCAAACCGTGATTGACTTTTGCTATCTTATATTGTTCCTTTGATGAAAAATTCAGCCATGAAATACTTCATCAATGCAATGATATGTGCAAACGTATTTTCTCTGGGCAAATACCTGGTGGGTTATTAGTTTAATAAATAGGATGAAGGCTGGTTTTCCTGATTGTTTGTCATTCTTTACGATTCCCCTGAAAATTCAAATCATTAGCTCACAATTGCCGCCCAGTAAAAAACTCATATAAATACCGTGGGTTTATTAAAGATTGTCAATCAAAACGCTAAACTTTGAAGCCGGTTTTTCCTAAGCATCCAATAAAACAAACCATGAAAAGACTTTTTACGTTTAGCCTATTATTCCTTTACGCTTTTCTGCTTGAGGCACAAACCTTGCCGAATCCAATCATCTTTTGTACACAAATTCCTGATCCTAATGATTTTGCAAGCTCACTTGAAACTTTTGGGAATCATCAGGGCAGTACCCTGTCGGCTCCAAGAGGAGGAGACCTTTATATCCGGTATCCTAATGGAAATTTAAAGAACCTGACCCAGGCCGCAGGGTATGGCCAAACGGATTTTCAGGGAGCTACGTCCATAGCAGTACGTGACCCTTCAGTACATTGGGATGGAACAAAAGTAATATTCAGCATGGTAATTGGCTCCTCTGCTACACAATATGTCTACGGTACTTATTATTGGCAATTGTATGAGATAACCGGTTTAGGAGAAAACGAAACACCAGTGATTACAAAAGTACCTAATCAACCGACAAATTATAATAATGTTCAGCCTATATATGGTACCGACGACCGCATACTTTTTATATCCGACCGTCCACGTGAGGGCGCAGCCCATTTATATCCGCAACATGATGAGTATGAATCGTCTCCTATTGTAACAGGCATCTGGCGGTTAGACCCCAAAGCTTGCTCAATGGCTGACGGTTTAGATATGCTTACCCATTCACCCTCAGGCGATTTTACACCCATCATTGACCATGCAGGGCGTGTTATCTTTACAAGATGGGACCATCTGCAACGTGACCAGCAGGCTGATGCAGATGCCACTGAAGCACCTGTTTACGGAACATTTAATTATTCAGATGAGTCGGCAGGAGCAACTAAATCAGAGAATGCTCCAGATAAAGAAGTTTTTCCTGAGCCACGCCCCGGCCGGGATGATTTACTTTCTCTTCCGCAGTGGGCAAACACCAATCCGCAGAACTTCAATATATTTAATCCCTGGATGATGAATGAAGACGGGAGCGAGTTAGAGATACTTAATCACTTAGGCAGGCACGAAATGGGAAATTATATGATAGAGAATTTCACCAATGACCCCAATCTGCATGATTTCTATACACCCATCAGCCCCACACCTATCAGGGCGATGTTTCATATTCAGGAATCTCCGGTTACTCCGGGTTTATATTATGGCATTGAGGCTCCGGAATTTGGTACACATAGTTCGGGGATGGTAGTAAAAGTAAATGCTCCTCCGGGAAGACACCCTGAACAAATCACATTCCAATATGTTACACACCCTGCGACCAGAAGTACAGATAATAATAACCCTCCGTCGCCGAACCATTCAGGCATGTATCGTAACCCGATTCCGCTTTCTGATGGGAAATTAATAGCGGCTCACTCTCATTCGCCAAAGTATGAGGATAATATAGGAACAGCAACAGTACCTATCAGCCTCTATGATTACCGTATCCGATTGTTAGATTCAACTGCAAACGGCTATTTTGTAGCTAATGAATCAGCTCTGACTGGTTCAGGGATTTCTAAGTCTGTCACATGGTGGAGTCCGGACGAGATGATGAGTTTCAACGGTGTACTTTGGGAAACATACCCGGTTGAAGTGAGAGTAAGGCCTCGACCGCTTAACCCAACTACAAATCCTGAACATGTGGCACCATCAGAACAAGCGCTTTTCACAGCAGCAGGTGTGAATCTACACGATTTCCGTAAGTTTCTCCGTCGCAACAATCTGGCGGTACTGTCTATACGTGACGTAACGAGCCGTGATGATGAAGACGAGCAACAGCCTTTCAATCTGAAAGTATCAGGAGCTGCGCATCAGACTGTTAACCCATCGTACCCAAACCTGCTTTATGAAGTGAAACACCTGCAGTTTTTACAAGACGACCAGATTAGAGGTATAGGTGGGATTGCTACTCCAAAACCCGGCAGACGGGGGATTGCGCAGTTTTTGCATGACCCTACAGCCATGCTGTATAATCCACCAACTACAGGGGCACAAGGCAGTGCCGATATTCATGCCGATGGTTCGGCAGCTATGGTAGTGCCTGCCAAACGCGCTATTACCTGGCAATTAACTGACGAGAGTAACAAAGGAATTGTACGGGAACGCTTATGGCTAAGCGCCAGACCGGGAGAAGTAAGAACCTGTACATCCTGCCATGGTGAAAGCACCCTGAATCAGGCAGGACAGCCTTCGCCAACCAATGCCCCTCAGGCATTATCTACTTTGCTGAACCATATAAAACTGATAGATACGGATAATGATGGGGTGAAAGATATTTACGATGCCTATCCGAACGACCCGGTTAAACAGATTGCAGAAGCGGTGAACGAGAATTTTACATCGAATCTGGCTAACTGGATGAACGAGAACCTGAACAGCGATGCTGTTGCCTGGACTACCTTAAGTACCACCTGCCATGCTAATGCAGCCATGATAAATAATCAGGTCATGGACAATACCGGAAGAATAGACCGACTGAAACGCATAGTTGACCTGACTAATATGGACGTAGCCACATTGACTTTTGACCTGGCCTATGCCCGCTACAATGCCATCAGAGCTGATCAATTGCGTATATGGGTTGTTGCCTGCGATGGTACGCAGCAACTGGTATATGATAAGACGGGCAGCGACCTTGCCACTGTGCCGGACCAGACCGACTTATTTACGCCTACTGCTTGTAATCAATGGCGAAAAGAGACTGTCAATTTATCTGCCTTTGCCGGGCGAACGGTGCAGTTAGTCTTTGAGGATGTGGGGGGATATGGGAACAGGCTATTTCTGGATAATATACTCATTCAGGAAACAGGTGATCCATGCCCCAATAACCGAACGCTCTCCGGGAATATACAGGCGGGTAAATACGATGCAGCCACCACTATCCAAACCCCAAATAATGAACAAACGAGGGTTTTGTCGGCTTCTGTTGTAACCATGAATGCAGGCAATTCGATTACCTTGCAGGCAGGGTTTGAAGCACAGAATGGAAGTACTTTCAGGGCTTATATAGGGGGGTGTGGGTATTAACGAAGCCAGAATTTGATGAAGAGAATAGTTAACGGAACCATTTAGCTTTCAGGGCTTTTAGCTCATTATCTACTTCATCAAATTCTTTGTATTTTTTAGAATAAGCATCAATGCATTCTTTTAAATTCTTATCATAGTCAGGCTTTCCGGTTAAGAAGCTCGTATGTTTTTTCTTTAAATCTTTCAGACCTTCCCAGTCTCTCTTTACTTCGGCCTGAAGCGGACCTGTAGCTTCTTCCAGTTTGGTGAGATATTTTTTGATTAATGAACCTTCATCAATGTTGGTTGTTCCGAAATTTACTTTACGAAGATTCTCAACTGTTTCCTGATAATTTCTATGCTTGTTTATGTAGGCCTGAATATCAATCAGAAAGGTTGATGAGAAAATATCATATCGGTATTTAATTTCATCCTGAAACTCATTAAAGATAGCATCTGTTTTAGTGTCGAATTGAAGCGCAAGCAGACAATTGTATAGAGTTTCTATTTTGCTCTCATTAATGAAATCAATAATAAGAGATTCAGGTGTTTGGTTTTGTGAGAAATTAACAACTCTCCGGTCTATTTTTATGGCATCTGAGTTAAGAGTACCTATGAGTTTCAGCGTGTTGAGCGAGGTGCACCTGCTTAATGCCACATAAACCTGCCCTACTGCAAAAGCCTTTGATACATCAGCAATTACTTTGTTAAACGTCTGTCCCTGACTTTTGTGCACTGTTACAGCCCAGGCGAGTTTTAAGGGATATTGGATATACCGGCCTTTTACATGCTGGTCTACCATGTGTTTTTCTTTGTTATAGGTATATTCGGTATTTTCCCATTCAACTCTGTCGACCTGCATGGGAGCCTTATCTCCGTCAAACATTACCCCCACTATGCCTTCATCCAATGTGACAACCTTGCCGATTTTACCATTATAGTTTCTGCCTGTGTTTTTCAAAAGCATTACCTGAGCACCAACTTTTAGTCTTAAGTACTGTGGTGCAATTTTCAGATGCTCTGGAAAATCTCCTTCTGTAAGCCCTTCAAAGGGAACTTCCGGCTCACCAATCTCCTTGAGTTTGTCATTATTGATAGAATCAACTCTATGATTTGTTGTGGTCAACACAACATAATTATCCGTTAATAACAGACTCAGTTCATTAGCATTAAACTTATTCTGATTTAATCTGTCCAGATCTTCGTCAGTGTGATTTCCAATTCTTACCCTGTTCAGAATATCAATAAATTCGGTTTCGGTTTGTCGGTATACCTTGTCTAACTCAATGTAAACCAGATCGTTATTTTTATTGAGTTCATGAATAAT
>CALRLS020000165.1:0-10116 GCA_943368815.1 Cyanobium sp. NIES-981 | reverse complement strand
TTGAAACATTGCTTAAGTCACTGGAAGAGTTTTATGTGGAAGTGCGCACCAAAAAAACCAAACAGATTTACAACATCCAGTTGGAACGTTTGAATGAATTACAAGGGAAACTGAATTCGACGGATCGCCAATTGGCTCTATCAACGTTTCAGGGTATAAATGCAGTGGATCCATCGGCTCCTATGCGCCAACAGCAATTGAACAGAAGTAATACCTTTATTTCAAACCAGTACTATACGCAGATGGCAACGGTTGAAAACCTGCGTATGCTTTTGATACACAACACACCACTTTTCACTTTGCTTCAACCTGTTCGATTACCTTTGTTACGCAAAGATTATACAGTTGGCGGAAGTACAAAAATAGGAGCCTTTTTAGGGTTTTTCCTATGCCTGATATTTATACTTGTTCGTAGAACTTATCAGGAACTGGTTAGTTAGAAACTGTTTAAGTGAAAAATTAAAATATTTTTGTCTGAAAGAATTAGATTTGTGAATGAAAAAATCGGAGAACGAAATAATAATTAAAGCAGGGAAATCAGCACTACATTATTGGAGAGAAGTCTGGCGACAAAAAGAATTATTCTGGATATTAGGCAAGCGTGACGTAATGGTTCGCTATAAGCAGACTGTCTTAGGGGTAGCCTGGGCAGTTTTCAGGCCATTATTGACAGCCGTTGTTATGACCTTTGCTTTCGGGAAAATTGCCAATATGGAGATAGAGTCCACTATCCCATATATGCTTGTGGTACTACCCGGGGTTATTATCTGGCTGTTTTTTTCACAATGTTTATCCCAAATCAGTAATAGCATAGTAGGTAACAGCAACCTTGTTTCAAAAGTATATTTTCCTCGTATTATTATACCTTTCAGCTCATTGCTGGTGGGGCTTCTGGATGCATTAATAGCCTTCGTGATATTTTTTGCTTTTTGCTTTTATTATCATTTTGTACCCAACTGGCATATAGTTTTTGCACCCTTATTCATGTTATTAGCCTTTTTAGGTGCTTTTGGCTTTGGCCTCATTGCCTCTGTCCTTAACGTAAAATACCGTGATATTGCCCAGATTATACCTTTTATAGTGCAATTTGGATTTTTTATCTCTCCGGTTGGCTATACAAGCGAACTTCGAAAAGATGCATGGTGGTATCCTTACTATAATCTTAATCCGGTAGTCGGAACTATTGATGGCCTTCGCTGGTCATTATTAGGCGACTATGCTCCATTTAATTGGCAAAGTTTAATACCAACACTTGTATTTGTAACTATTTCAGTCATCTTTGCAATCTGGTTTTTCCGTAAGAACGAAAACTCCTTTGTCGATTATATCTAAAAATGTACCCCTGAGTGGCATTTCGCATGAAAGCAATAACTATAAAGAATATTTCTAAAAAGTATATACTTAGTCATAAAAAGAAAAAGTATCAGAATTTAAAAGAAACCCTGACAGGGTTTGTTCAGGAGTTTTTTACCAGTAAAGAAGAACAAGAAACCAGAGAGGTTTTCTGGGCACTGAAAAGCGTAAGTTTTGACATAGAGCAGGGAGACAGAGTTGGAATTGTGGGCTCGAATGGTGCCGGGAAATCTACTTTACTGAAAATATTAAGCAGAATTACCGAGCCTACACACGGTGAGGTAAAGGTAAGAGGCCGAATGGCAAGCCTGCTGGAGGTAGGAACAGGTTTTCACCCCGAATTGACCGGTAGAGAGAATATTTTTCTGAACGGAGCGATTTTAGGTATGCGTCAGGATGAAATCAGGAAGCAATTTGATGAAATAGTTGATTTTGCCGGTATTGAGAAGTTTCTGGATACTCCCGTAAAACGTTATTCATCAGGTATGTATGTGCGTCTGGGTTTTGCTATTGCCGCACATTTAGAGCCTGAAATATTGATAGTTGATGAGGTGCTGGCCGTAGGTGATTCTGAGTTTCAGAAAAAATGCCTCGGCAAAATGAAAGATGTATCGAATGGTGGTAGAACCGTGCTTTTTGTAAGCCATAATGCTACGGCTATTCAGGGACTTTGTAATAAGGCAGCATTTCTTCAAAAAGGTAATCTGGTGAAATATGGTGAGGTAGGTGAAGTATTGCACGATTACATGACCAGTATTTCGAAATTTCAGCTAAGCCAGAACTGGGAGACACCTGAAGAAGCACCAGGTAATGATTATGTAAGAATAAAACATATTGAAATATTACCGGACTTTGTGAATGGCAGTAAGAACATTGATGTACGCACGCCTCTGAAAGTAAGCCTTGAATTCTGGAATATGCTTGAAAAAGCTGACCTGAATCTGAGTGTCTTTTTATATAATATGACCGGAGAATGCGTTTTTAACGTTGGTAGCCAGTCTAAAACTTTCACCCAGGGCTTAATTAAAGGATTATTGGAAGTTCCGGGTAATTTTTTGAATGATGGGTCTTATTATATTTCGGTGATGATAGTAAAAGACACCTCCGACCCAGTTTTCTTTATGGAAGATGCCATTAGTTTTGATGTGGCAGATTATAGAGAAGGAACAAGCTGGTATGGTAAATGGCCCGGCGCTATACGCCCTATCCATATTCCGGTGAAGACATGGAAGGTTGATGGCTTAGTGTAGTGGTATTAAAAATGATATTTATCAGTTTAAAGGATTCTGAAAATCATCTTCATTATTTTCGAATAATAACTACATTTGCAAATCACTTTTTTTCGACATGCTTAAAAAATATTATTCAGCCGGAAAGGCTTCTTTTTAGCAAGTAAAATAAAATTTGAGTATGTTTAGTCTCTTCATCTGTTTAAAACATTTGCTTCAATATAGTGATAAACGTAACGAAATCATTTTTGCCGCCTTTTGACGAATACCAGGCTAAAATAAAAAGTATCTGGGATAATACATGGTTAACTAAGACTGGTCCTTTAGTCCGGGAACTAGAAGCTGAATTAAAGGCTTACTTAGGGGTAAAAAACCTCTTGTATGTTACTAATGGCACTATTGCGCTACAAATTGCCATTAAAGCTCTTGGTCTGAAGGGTGAAATCATCACTACTCCGTTTTCTTATTGCGCCACAACTACCTCCATTTTGTGGGAGAATGTGAAGCCTGTTTTTGTAGACATTGAAGCTGATACCTATAATATTGATGCAAACCTTATTGAGCAGGCAATAACTGATAAAACATCGGCCATCCTGGCTACTCATGTTTATGGCAGACCTTGCGACCTTGAAAAAATCGAGAAAATTGCTCAAAAACATAATCTGAAAGTTATCTATGATGGTGCTCATTGTTTTGGTGCCACGCTTCATGGCAAATCAGTACTTTCATTTGGCGATATTGCTACCTGTAGTTTTCATGCCACCAAAGTATTTCATACCATTGAAGGCGGTTGTATTATTTGTAAAGATGATGAACTGCTAAAAAAAATGGAGAATTACAGAAGTTTCGGGCATAAAAATGATGACTATTTTATGATAGGTATCAATGCCAAAAACTCTGAGTTTCATGCAGCAATGGGTCTGTGTAATCTACCGAGAGTAGCGGATATTATTGAAAAAAGAAGAATTGTTTCGGAAAAATATGATGAATTGCTGGATTGGAATAAGCTAAAACAGCCTAAGCAGGACATTGAAGGTTTTGAGTATAACTATGCTTATTATCCAATCAGCCTGCCATCGGAAGAAAAACTTCTGGAGGTAACTGAAGCCCTGAGAAAGGAAGATATTGTACCGCGTCGCTATTTTTACCCGTCATTGAACCAGCTTCCATATCTGGATTTTGACACCCCTCCTTGTCCGGTTTCTGAAAAAATGTCAGCGGTAGCATTATCATTACCCTTATATTATGATTTAGACCTCGCAGATGTTGAGCGGATTGCCCGAATCGTCAATGCCACGCTTTAAGAGGGTCTATTTTTCCATTTTTAAATCAAATTTGTCTCATCAGTGATAGATGTATCTATAATTATAGTTAATTATCGTACACCCGAATTAATTGTTGACTGTCTCAAAACAGTACAACAGTTTACGACACGAGTGAGCTACGAGGTGATTATAGTAGATAATCAATCAAAAGGTGATGATGAAGGCTACGTAAAAGAGCATTTCCCGGGTGTCCGATGGATTCCAATGGGTTATAATTCAGGATTTGGCAGGGCAAATAACCTCGGCATGAAAAATGCCAAAGGCAGGTATTTTCTCTTGCTGAACTCAGACACCAAGTTGTTTGAAGACGTGATTGACAGATGTGTCGAGAAACTGGATACACGTTCTGATGCTATTGCCGGAGGCGCCTATCAATTCTATCCTGACCTTACCCCTCGTGCTTTTTATCATACTTTTACATTCAGAAGGGATTTCTGGATTACACCGCCTATGTTCAGGAAATATCTGGACAGGCTTATTCCGCATACGCAATACAGTGACCCAGAGCAGGTGGATTATATTGCTGCTGCATTTCTGATGGTAAGAAGCGAAGGATTTGAAAAAACCGATGGATTTGATGAGGAGTTTTTCCTGTACGGAGAAGACACAGAATGGGGTTATAGACTGGGGAAAGTAGGCAAGCAATTGGTATTTAAAGATTGCAGGATTATCCATGAAGAATGGGGAAGCAAACCGGAGCGATACGAAGAAGCGCAGAATTATACGTATTTTAACAGATTCGATGAGCAGATTCAGCTGTCGAATCTTGTATGGATACGAAAACAGTTTGGTGCCTTACATTATTTTCTGATGATGCTGCATTACTGGCTATGGGTACCTACGTTTTTTCTTATGAAAATAGTTTCAAATTTATTGAAGTTGCGAAACCCCTTTGGTGATATGCATAACCAGAAAAGATTTGCTGCAACCATATCAGTTTTTTCAGGTTTTTTCTGGAGAATTTTATTGAAAAAACCGACTTTTTATAGAATTAAATGAAAGAAAAAACCATTCTTTTTCTGACCCCGACAGGCGGGCGAACAGGTTCTGAGATGATGCTCTGGTACCTTCTTAAGCATTTGTCGGGTAAAATCAGGTCGGTCATCTATAGTTGCCAGAATGGTGAGCTTTTTGCCAGTCAATCAACTGCTGATCTGACATTTATTAATCGCACAAAAAGAGGATTTATCTATAAGATATACGAAGGCGTTTATTATCAGCTATTCAAAAAAACTCCGGAGGAATCCAGGGTGCTGCAAATTCAGAAACAGGTTAAGGCTGATAAATGGTATCTGAATACGCTTACAATGCCTCGGTTTGCAAGATTAGCCCATAGTCTGCATATCCCCTACTTTGTGCATGTGCATGAGCTAATAAGCGTTTATGATGAAATTCCGTACGATGATTTTAAGTTTCAATTTGACAATGCCGAAAAAATAATCTGTTGCTCAGCCATTGTTGAGAAGCGTATTCAACAGATGGGTTATCTGAACACTGTTTTGCTTCATGAATTTATTGATACTGAAAAAGTAGTTATTCAGCAAAACCCGTTGGATTTACGAAAGAAACTAGGTATCCCTACTGATGCCTATATCTGGATGATGTCAGGCTCTATGAATCTACGCAAAGGTTATGATTTAGCCCTGGATTTATTGGCCAATCTTCCTGAAAATACTTACTTATTATGGCTGGGTAATATCAAGAAAACCGGAGTTTTGCATTATATTGAACAAAGAAAGAAAATTGAGAAGCTTACCTTTATAGTAATCGGCGAACAATCAGGTGAATATTATGATTATCTCAATACGGCCGACGGGTTTGTATTGTTGGCAAGAGAAGACCCTTTTCCGCTTGTTATGATTGAGGCAGCTTTTCTTCAAAAACCAATAGCGAGTTTTAATTCAGGTGGTGTTTCAGAATTTTTGCAAACAGGTATGGGACGAGTGGTTGATAGTTTTAATCCGAAAGACCTGGCAGAGGTGATGATTAAGATTCAGGAAAAGGAAATAAGTATAGATAAAGAAATATTGAAAAACCGTGCTTTGAATTTTGACATCAAAAATCAGATTGAAAAGTGGGTGAAGTTTTTTAATGAAAATTAAACATGCTCCAAATAATGGATAATTTGAATGATATTTTAGGTGAATTAAAAGAAGCGCAGCGAGTGCTTGATAATTTCATTTCATCAGAAGAAAATATTAAGAATATAGAGGCCGCTGCCATATTAATGGCTGATGCCTTGAAAGCAAATAAGAAAATTATTTCATGCGGCAATGGTGGTTCTCATTGTGATGCCATGCATTTTGCAGAAGAGTTATCTGGAAGATATAGAGAGAATCGAAGGTCTTTGGCAGCTATTGCTATTTCAGACCCTAGTCATATATCTTGTACAGGTAATGATTATGGTTTTGACTATGTTTTTTCCAGATTTATTGAGGGCCTGGGTAATGAAGGTGATGTGCTTTTGGGTATCAGCACCAGTGGTAATTCAAAAAACATTATCAATGCCGTGCAGGCAGCCCGTGAAAAAGGCATGAAAGTTGTGATTTTTTCAGGCAAAGATGGTGGAAAATTAAAAGGTGCTGCAGATGTGGAAATCATTGTACCTCATTTTGGCTACGCCGACCGCATTCAGGAAATCCATATCAAAGTCATTCATATTTTGATGCTTTTAATTGAAAAAATGGTCATCGGAACAATTGAGTGATTGAGTGAATTAGTGATTGAGTGAATATATAATCTAGTCAATTTTATGTAATTCAACAATAATCACTAAATCACTCAATCACTAAATCACTCAATTCTAAAATGAAAATCCTCTTCGTCAGTCATGATGCAAACCGTGCCGGGGCTCAGATTTTTTTGTTAAATATTATGCAATATTTTCAAAAAAAGCAGATGCCTATGCACTTGCTATTGCTTGGTGGCGGTGTATTAGAAAAGGATTTTGAGCAGATTTGTCCGGTTTCAAAATATCCTCAGGAATCTGCAAACATAGCACCGAGTTTTTCGGGAAAAGTCCTGAAGAAATTAAAGTTAAAAGATAGCAATTCGCTTGAAGTGGCCAGAGAGGAATTAAAAGCCAGATTAATAAGCGAAAACTTTGATTGTATTTATACCAATACTATTGCTACTGCCTGGGCCTTGCCTGAATTGCTTTCTTATCTGAAAATTCCGCTTATTACCCATATTCATGAATTAGAGTTTTCGATTCAGTTGTATTCGTCCAAAGCCAATAGGGATTTTTTGTTTCAGCATACCACCAAACTGATTGCCTGTTCAAAGGCTGTAGGTGAGAATCTTGTTGAAAATCATGGTTTTCCTATTGAAAAAGTAGAAGTTATACACTCATTTGTTAATAATGATGATGTACTAAAACGAGCTGCCAATACTAATCAGCTAGCCATAAGAAAAAAGTATGGGATTCCTGAGAAAGCGTTTCTTATCGGTGGTTGCGGTAATGCCGAATGGCGCAAAGGACTGGATATATTTGCTTTATTGGCCAAAAGTGTTTTGGCAATTTCAGAAGATACGCATTTTGTCTGGGTAGGTGTCAGAAAAGAAGGTGAATATTATGAGCAGGTCATTTTTGATGCTACAAAAATGGGCATTCTGAATAAAATTACATTCATTGAACCTACACCTGAAGCCATAGAGTTAATTAATTGTTTTGATATATTTACTATTGTTTCAAGAGAAGATCCATTCCCATTAGTGATGCTGGAGGCTGCGCTATCTCAACGGACTATTCTTGGATTTGAAAAAACCGGAGGGTGTTCTGAATTTATAGAGCAGGATGCAGGTCAGCTACTCCCCTATCTGGACATTCCGGCTATGGCTCAGGCAATTGTGGAATACAAGGCAAAGCCTTCTGCCAACTGGGGACAAAGAGCCAAAGAAAAAGTGCTGACTCAATACAGTTTCGAAAATTCGATTCTGAAAATTGAAAAACTATTAGAAAATCTGACTTAAAAGGTTCCTTATACCATGACACTCGCATTCACACTCTGCTCGGTTAATTATCTGGCACAGGCACATACACTAGGAGATTCGCTTAAAAAACATAATCCTGACATCAGGTTTATTATCGGTCTGGTTGATAAACTTGAAACAAAAGCTATTGATACGAGCAAACTGCCGGAATATCCTTTACTAGAGCTCGATAAGATAAATATAGCCGATTTAGAAGGCATGTGTGAACGCTATGATATTACAGAGCTAAACACCGCTGTGAAGCCTTATTACATTGATTATTTTTTGAAAAACACTCCCGAGGCCGACGATATTATTTATTTTGACCCGGATATTATCGTTTTTGACAAGCTGACTCATTTAGAAGAAAACCTCGAAAAATATAATATCATTGTCACCCCTCACATCACCACTCCTTATAATGACTCTAAATGGCAGAATGAGGAAGATGTAGTAAATACCGGCATTTTCAACTTTGGGTTTGTGGCTATGCACCGTTCTGAAACTACACAGAAAATGGTGAACTGGTGGTGTGCAAAGCTTGAAAAAGAATGCCTGATTGACCTTTGTAACGGGCTTTTTGTCGACCAGCATTGGGCTGAGTTTTTCCCTGTTTATTTTGATAAAGTAATGATAAACAAGCACCTGGGTTATAATGTAGCCTATTGGAATCTGCACGAAAGATTCTGTTCAGAACTTAATGGCAAATGGTACGTCAACGAAACAACTCCCCTGCAATTTTTTCATTATAGTGGTTATCTGATTGCAAAGCCTGATGAAGTATCGAAATATCAGAACAGAATCAGCTTTGAAGAGCGACCGGATATCGCGCCATTATTTGAATTATACAAAAGTGAATTATTGAAGAACAATGAACTATACTGGAAACATTTTCGATGCGATTATATTAAACCTCCTAAAATAAAACGATATTTGCGCGTTAGAAAATATTTAAAAATGCCCCTCGAAAAATTAGCTCAGCTAATTGAGTCATAATATTTATGCAAAAATTCATTGCGCTCTGGCAACATCGTTATCGAAAATATACGCATCTTTTTGGAGTTTATCTGCATTTTTTAAAGGTCTATTTTAAAATACAGGCGCTGAAAATCAGATTTTCAGGCAAACGAAAAATTGTTGGCATTATTCTTACCCAGCAGTTTGGTGATATTGTGGCTGGAGAACCTATCAGCCGGCAAATCAGAGCGAAGCATCCCGATGATTATATTCTCTGGCTTGTAAAACCTGTGTTTCGTGAGTTGTTAGAAAACAATCCCAGTTTAGATGGTATTTTAGTGGAATTTTGCGCTAATCAACGTCGCTTATTGATTAATTCAGGCGTTTTTGATGTTTTGTATAACCTGCAATTTCGTAACAATAGTTACTGCCCTGTTTGTGATGTCTATGTAGAAAATCCGGTAGCAGATGCAAGAGACATAACAATTCATAATTATTATTTTCAGGGGAATCTGCTTACTGTACAGCAAAAAATTGCCGGACTACCAACTGATGATATTGCACCACAACTATTCATCACCGATTTTCACAGGGCTAAAATAGATGCTTTAAAATTACCTGATATATTTCTGGTGGTGCATTGCCAATCGGCACAAAACAGCAGAAACTGGGATAGTGCCCATTGGGAAAAACTGATTAATTATTTAATAGACAAGTCAGATTTTCATATAGTTGAGATAGGCCTTTCGAGTGATTTAGGCATCAATAATAATAAATACATCAACCTTTGCGGGAAACTGAATCTGCTGGAAACAGGAGAAGTAATCAGAAGGGCGAAATTGTTTATAGGCATTGATAGCGGCCCTGCACATCTGGCTAATGCCGTTGGAACCCGTGGGATTATTATGATTGGCAAATTGGAAAACTTCACCAATCATATCCCTTATTCAGGACGATATAAATCCGGAGAAAACGCATTAATTTTACGAAATACCGAAGGCCCAAGTTCAGAAATTCCGGTTGAGACAGTAATTGATGCCATTCACCAAAATAAATTGATTTAATCTAACATCATTCAGCTTAAGAGTTTTTTCAAGGCTTTTAACAATTTTTTAAGTATGCTATTTTTTACTCTTTGCAATATAAATCAATTACCCGAGGCACATGTGTTGGGAGATTCTATCAAATTGCATCATCCGGGTGCCGATTTCCGTATTGGATTAGTAGATAAAAAAGAAAGGATACCCGGCAACTTTAAAAGCATTTATCCCGTAATAGAT
>CALRLS020000164.1:0-10204 GCA_943368815.1 Cyanobium sp. NIES-981 | reverse complement strand
AGCATTTTTTTGCAAAAGTAAGCATTTTAAAGCAAAGGTCTTATGGCTTTTCTAAAAATACCGGATTCCGGATAAAACTTAATCTGATTTTCAGCGATTACCAAAAAATATGTTAATGCTTCAGAAGGCCTTCAATCTGCTTATGGAGTGTTTTGAAACTCATCCAATACAGTTTTTAAGCCTAAAATCTTACATTTTTTACAAAGTGTGGGACAGATAAAACGATGCCTAGTTAAAACAGCAGTATTTACCGGTTTGTCAATAGAAGAAGTACTTTTACAGTTTTCATCAGAGCAAAAAATAGCAGAACAGAGCTACGAGATAGGTAGCTCATAGCTTTATTGATTCCATTCTCATTCTATCAACACAAAATCAATTCACTTTGCTCTGCGAGTTTTTTGTTTTCGTATTTCATGTGGTTCCTGACAACAATACATGCTTCAAAATACTCTCTGGCTTCGTAGAATCGTAATAATTCGATAAGTTCTTCCATATCCAGACCGGATATAAATTTACCTAAATCATCTAAAGAAAGACTCAATAATAGTTTCTGGCTGGGCAATGTAATAACATTACCTACGTTTTGTGGGTAAGAAGTTGGCATCAATCTGGGATTATATATATACGTAAACTAAGTATTCTTAAAAATGTTTCTGTGAATTGTGTTAAGCATCTAAGAGCAAATTCACTCAAACTCCTTTTACGGCCACCACCTCATTCACAATATCAAAAAAACGACTTAATTCCTTTTCTCTGCCTCTCAACCACACCATTCGCATTTCTGATTTAACGCCGATGTCTGTCAGTTCAATATGCCGTACATTCATGTTCTGCCCGCTCAGGGCCGATTTTGGTTCTATCGAAACCCCAACCCCGGCTTCTACGAGGCGTAATACTGTATTGGTATTACCCGATTGATAAGCAACTTTCGGTATAAACCCATAATTCTGGCAAAGCGCTTCAATGCTTTCTACATAGCCCGAACTTTCGCTGCGCGACGGCAATATAAAATTTTCATTGGCTAACTGGTCTAATGAACGAAAGTTCCCGGTACTCAGCCAATGGTTTTGCGGCAATAATATCACAAAATTCTCGGCATACAATGTTCGGGCATCAATTTCCTTCGGTACAATCATATTCGGACCAAAACCTACATCTATTGTACGATTAAGCAAGGCATTGATTTCATAGACATTGGTCGACTCTATCAGCACTGTCTGCATAGAGGGTATTTCTTTCTGAATCTTGGCCAGAATTGCCGGCAATAAAAACTGCATCGATGAACTTGAATGCGCAATGCGAATCTCTCCCCCTTCACCCCTATACACCTGTGCTGTCCGTTGCCGTACCCTCTCAAAATCTTCTATAATCCGTCTCGATTCATCTCTGAAATAGATTCCGGCCTCTGTTAATTCTACCTTTCTTTTATGTCGATTAAAAAGAATCACACCCAGCTCTTCCTCCATCTGCATAATCTGCCGACTCAAAGCAGGTTGTGCTATATAAATATCCTCTGCTGTTTTCCGGTAATTCAGTCTTTCAGTAAGCTTTAAAAAATTCTCTATGGTTCTTAAATCCATATTCTAAATGTATAGGAACAAGCACTGATACAAAAATAGCATCAATTAATCAAAATTAAGCATTTTTTGTTATCAAAAATAAATATTTGCTTTGCATTGATAAATTTTATTAATCAATGCCCGTAATTCTATCACCTTTTATGCCCGATATAAGCCTGGCAGACAATATTCAGATCGTTCAGGCCGACATAAACCATGTTGACGCAGTAGCCGAAGTTTTCGATGCTTACCGTCAATACTATGGTCAGGAGTCAGCTATTGAAGAGGCAAAACAATTTCTGGCAGAACGGATAGCGAATAAAGAATCGGTTATTTTTCTGGCATTAGAAGACGGCCAGCCGCTCGGCTTCACCCAATTATACCCCATGTTTTCATCAGTTTCCATGCGTCGGTCATGGACACTCAACGATTTATTTGTGAAAGAGAATATCAGAAGCAAAAGCATTGGCAAAGCGCTACTTGCCACTGCACAGCAATTTATCATACAACAAGGGCACAAAGGTTTATTGTTAGAAACCACCCCCGACAATACCAAAGCACAAAGTTTATACGAACGCCTGGGCTGGGTGCGTGAGGAGAATTATTATTATTTTTGGTCGGCTTGATTTTGACGATATATGACAAAAACACCCATTCAACTAAGAAATAATATAGTCAACAATACGGCCTTAATAGGTTTCAAATAATAAATATTCCTTTCTGGTAGAGACGACTTGCAGGCGTCTCCAAGGGTATATCCAAGGGTTAAGATTCAAATTGAGAAGGTAATTTTGAAAACTAATGCATCATTTTTTGCATCATCACAGACCTTTGGAGACGCCTACAAGTCGTCTCTACAAAAATGGATTTTATTCCTAATTAAGAAGGGTTATTTCTTAAAACTCGGTAATTCTACGTGCACCAGCACTGAATCCATTATTATTTTAGTAATCAAATTCATCCGGTGCAAATAAATCATACTTATGACTTCCCCCCTACAAAAAGCATTCTCTCCAGACCTTTTCCGTCAGCAGGCACATAATCTGGTTGATATGTTGGCCAATTATCTCGAACATGCACAAAGCGGCGCCTTAGAATCAGTTATTCCATACAAAGACCCTAAAGAAAGTCTGGCCTTCTGGCAGGAAGATTACGAACAAGGACAGGGCGATGTGGCTGATTTTTTCAGTAAGACTATCCAATACTCTACACACCTACATCATCCAAGGTACATGGGGCATCAGGTTACACCACCAGTACCTGTCGCTGCTTTGGCAGGTTTGCTTACAGGTATGCTCAACAATGGCATGGCTGTCTATGAAATGGGTCTGGTTTCAAACCCTTTAGAACGTATCCTATCTGAATTATTAGCACATAAAATTGGTTTTGACAAAAACGCAAGTGGCTTACTTACTTCAGGTGGCACTTTGGCTAACCTGACAGCATTATTAGCAGCAAGAGCAGCCAAGACTGACGTTTGGGAAGAAGGCACTAATGAGCGATTGGCAGTAATGGTATCAGAAGAAGCGCATTATTGTATAGACCGGGCGGCACGCATTATGGGCATGGGCAGCGAAGGCATTATTAAAGTACCTACCAATGAACGTCTGCAAATCAGAACAGATTTATTGGAACAATATTTTCAGGAAGCCGCCAACAAAGGTTTGCATGTAATAGCAATCATAGGCAGTGCCTGCTCAACCTCTACCGGAAGCTACGATGATTTGGAGTCCATTGCTGCCTTTGCGCAAAAACATCAGTTATGGTTTCATGCCGATGGTGCGCATGGCGGGGCAGTTGTTTTTTCTGATAAATACAAACATCTGGTAAAAGGAATGAATCAGGCCGATTCTGTAGTGATAGACTGGCATAAAATGCTAATGGCTCCTGCTTTGACAACCGCTTTGATTTTTAAACGGGATGATGATGCTTTCAGGACCTTTCAGCAGAAAGCACAATATCTATGGGCTAACCAACATTCAAAAGACTGGTTCAATTCAGGCAAACGTACCTTTGAATGCACCAAGTTGATGATGAGTGTGAAGGTATATGCCATTCTGAAAGCACATGGAGAGCGGATTTTTACAGACAATGTTGAGTATCTCTACGATTTAGGACGCACATTTGCGACTCTCATCAAAGCCCGCAAGAATTTTGAATTAGCACTGGAGCCTGAAAGTAATATCGTTTGTTTCCGACTAAAAAATGAGTCGGATTCATTGAATGAATTAAATGCCAATATCCGAAAGAAATTGCTGGAAGAAGGAAAATTCTATATTGTACAAACTACTCTGGGTGAAAACCTATATCTGCGAGTATCTTTAATGAATCCGCTCACTACCGAAACTGATTTGACAGCTTTACTGGATGAAGTGGAGAAGCTGGGTGCAATTGTCACTTCTTAAATTATTCAAAAAACCTTATCTTCGCCTCTTTTAAAACACAAAAGGGTGCCAAAATCTTATTTCCAATTCAAGCAATTCATCATTCATCAGGATAAATGTGCCATGAAAGTATGCACAGATGCCTGTATTTTAGGTGCCTATGCTGATACTAACAATGCCCAAAGAATATTGGATATTGGTACCGGAACAGGGCTTTTGTCCCTGATGCTGGCGCAAAGAAGCAATGCCACTATTAATGCTGTTGAAATAGATAATGATGCCTACGCTCATGCACAGGCCAATATTGCCGAAAGTCAGTTTGCCAATAGAATTTGCCTTTATCACCAATCCATTCAGGAATTCAGCCATCAGCATAGTGGTCCCAATATTCCTTATGATTTAATTATATCAAATCCCCCTTTTTATCAGAATTCCCTGCAATCACCGGATGCGCAGACCAATAAGGCATTACATGCTGCAACCTTGACTTTTGACGAATTAATAGAGGCGGTCATCAATTTATTAAGTCATGACGGCAGGTTTGTAGTATTATTACCCCCCTTTGAAGCGCAACAATTAACAGAAGTAGCTCAGAAAAAAGGCTTATATTTGTCAGATAAATTGTTGGTACAACATAATCCTCAGAAAGCCGTATTCAGGCATATTCTAAGTTTTGACAAAAAACCTGTATCAGAACTCAGGGAAGATACCTTGGCAATTCATGAATATGATTCGAATACGTACTCCGATAAATTCCGTGAACTGTTGAGCGATTATTACACGATTTTTTAGAACTTTGCCCTTAATGAATCAAGCAATGCAAATATCAGTCGTTATACCTCTTTATAACGAAGCAGAATCTCTACCCGAACTCCATGACTGGATTGTGAGGGTAATGCAGGAAAATAAATTCTCTTACGAAATTCTTTTTGTTGACGATGGCAGTAATGATGGCTCATGGGAAGTCATCGGGAATCTTGCCCGTCAGAATCCATCGGTCAGAGGCTTCAAATTTGTACGTAATTACGGTAAAACTGCTGCGCTGCAAACGGCCTTTGTACAGGCTAAGGGCAAGGTTATCATTACAATGGATGCCGACCTGCAGGATAGTCCTGATGAAATTCCGGAATTGTATCGCATGATTACCGAAGACGGTTACGATCTTGTATCAGGCTGGAAAAAGAAACGCTATGACCCTATTACTAAAACCCTCCCGACTAAATTATTCAATGCAGTTTCACGTTGGGTTTCCGGGGTACATTTACATGATTTCAATTGCGGACTGAAAGCCTATCAATCGAGAGTGATAAAAAACATCACGATTTATGGGGAAATGCACCGCAATATACCCATCATAGCCAAATGGAACGGTTTCAAGAAAATTGGTGAGAAAGTGGTACAGCATCGACCTCGTAAATATGGTAGCACCAAATTTGGTCTTGAACGCTTTATTTTCGGTTTCCTCGATTTATTGACAGTTGCCTTCGTTAACAAATTCGGTCGTCGGCCCATGCACTTTTTTGGTACTATGGGTGTGCTTTCATTTGTAATAGGAACCATACTGGCCATGTATCTGCTTTTCGAGAAGCTATATAATATCAACCAGGGACTTCGCTATCGTAATGTAACAGACAATCCGACCTTCTTTTTAGCCCTGATAGCCATCATTATAGGCTCACAGTTGTTTCTGGCAGGTTTCATTGGCGAACTATTTGTTAAACAGACTTTTAAAAAAGACGAATATTTAATTGAACAAACAACAGAAGAATTACCCTCGTAAACTCAACAGACTATATGAAAATCATCAGACTAAGCCTAATCCTCTTTTGTATCACTTATGTTGCTCAGGCGCAGAAAGTAAATAAACTCATCAAAGAAACCGAAGTTAAAAGAATCATCAGCACCCTGGCCGCAGACGATATGATGGGCCGGAGCTCCATGCACCCCCAACAAATTGAAAAAGCTACTGCTTTTATTGCTGACGAATTCAAGAAAATTGGTTTACAACCACTCAGTGGCATGAGCGGATACAGACAGGAATTTCCTATTACCAAAATAGATGGCTTTGAAAGAGCAGAGGTGATGATTAACGGACAGGTGATTCCAAAGGACAAATATATTTTTATGTCTGATAACGAAGAAGTTAACTGGACCTCAAATATCCCTGTAGTGATAGTAGGCCCGGGAGATACTTTTACACCCAACCAATACATGAGCGATTCTACCAGCAAAATAGTGGTGGTAGATGCAGCGCACGAATCTAAACTGGCAGGCATTAAACGTTTTATGAATCGCGCAAGACTATTGTCAAAGCCTTATCCAAAAATAGCAGGTAATATCCTTTTTGTATCAGGTATCAGTTCGGTTGAAAACTATTCGGTAAAAATCAAACAACGCAAAGAAGCCTTTAAAATGGCCAATGTTGTTGGTATGATTCCGGGTAAAAGCAAACCTGATGAAATAGTTGTTTTTTCAGGGCACTATGACCACCTCGGCATACAGAAAGCTGTTGAAGGTGATTCAATTGCCAATGGCGCTGACGACGATGCTTCAGGCACTACGGCTGTTATTGCTTTAGCCAATTATTTCAAAAAACTAAAAAACAATGCACGGACAATTGTTTTTGCGGCATTTACCGCAGAAGAAATCGGTGGCTTTGGTTCTAAATACTTCTCGCAACAATTGGATGCTGATAAGGTAGTAGCCATGTTTAATATTGAAATGATAGGCAAAGCCTCTAAATGGGGTATCAACTCGGCCTTTATCACAGGATTTGAGCGCTCTGATTTCGGAACAATCCTGCAAAAAAACCTGACTGGCACGGCATTTACTTTCAATCCGGATCCTTATCCACAGCAAAATCTTTTTTATCGTTCAGATAATGCCACTTTAGCCCGATTGGGTGTACCGGCTCATACCATTTCTACAGACCAGATTGATTCTGATAAATTATACCATTCTGTAAACGACGAGGTAGAATCATTGGATATTAAGAATATATTAGCCACTATCAAAGCCATCGCCTTGAGTTCCCAAACTATTGTGGCCGGAATTGATACTCCAACCAGAATTGATAAGAGTACAGTGAAGTAACTTATTTGTGGGGCGAACCGACCGTCGCTCGGTTCGCCCTACAAGTAAACCACAAACATTCCGCCACACAATAATTAATCAAAACTTTCGTATGATATGTACCATTAGCTTCGCTGAATGGCACAAAAAATGATATTTAAACACCCTGACTTTTTGCATCAATACGCAAAAATGCTTACGTTTGCTTTTATATAACACCCTTTCCCGCACCAAAATGAAGTTTAAGTTTCCAGAATTAGAAGCAGGTAGATATAAAAAAATAATCTCAAGAATATGGAAGTTTACAGGCTATACTGCAATTGCTATAGTAGTATATCTGATAGCCGTAAGTTTTAATTTATTCTGGTTGTTTGGTAAAATGCCGAGTCCTGAAGAAATTGAAAACCCGAAAAGTGATGTAGCTTCTGAAATTATTTCTTCTGACGGAAAAGTAATCGGTAAATTTATTTACGAAAACCGCAGCCCTATTGATTTCAATGAACTTTCACCCAATATTATTAATGCTTTAGTGGCCACCGAAGATGCCCGTTTTACTGTCCATTCGGGTATTGATGCACGTAGTACTTTGCGTGTGGTTACCGGACTTTTTACAGGTCAGAGAAAAGGTGGTGGTAGTACTATTTCACAACAGTTAGCTAAAAACCTTTTCAAACTACGTGAAGATGATTATTATATAGGCCCGCTATATGCGGTACCGGGTATCAAGCAAATCATTATCAAGACCAAAGAGTGGATAACTGCTATTAAGTTGGAACGACGCTACACGAAGCAGGAGATTATGGAAAAATACCTGAACACCATCGAATTCAGTAGTGGTGCATTTGGTATTCGTTCTGCCGCCAAAACCTATTTCAAAAAAGAGCCAAGTGAAGTAACGCTGGAAGAAGCGGCAGTATTGGTAGGTATGATTCAGAACCCTTCACGCTTCAATCCTAAATTTCATCCTCAGGCCTCTAAAAACCGTCGGAATCTCGTTTTCGACCAGATGGTAAAATACGATAAACTCTCCCCGGCCAAAGCAGAATCCTTAAAGCAATTACCTATTGCCTTAAATTATATGCCAGAAAGTCATAATACCGGGCCAGCACCTTATTTCCGTGAGTTTCTGAAAAACTGGGTAAAAGATGAAATTGCCAAAGAAGGTTACGACCCTGACGATATTTATACCAAAGGTTTCAAAATATATACGACCATAGACTCCCGGATGCAGTTTTATGCCGAAGAAGCATTGAAAGAGAATATGAAAGAGCAGCAGAAGAAATTCTACGAACACTGGAAAGGTCGTAATCCGTGGACAATAGAAAAAGCGGGTACATCAGGAGATTATAGAGAAATACCTAATTTCATAGAAAACGTTGCCAAAACTACCCCTAGGTATAAGGGACTGAAAGAGGAATATAATGGCGATGAAGACAAAGTATGGAAAGAAATGAACCGACCTAATAAAATGCGGGTATTTACATGGCATGGAGAGAGAGATACCGTATTGTCATCAATGGATTCAATCAGACATTACAAGTTTTTATTGCATTCAAGTTTCCTTGCCATGGATCCTCGTAATGGTCAGATTAAAGCATGGGTAGGTGGTATCAATTATAAATACTTCAAATACGACCATGTAAAACAGGGAAAAAGACAACCCGGCTCAACATTCAAACCATTTGTATATGTAACGGCCATTGATAACGGTTTTTCAACCTGTGAGCAAGTAGTGGATCAACCAATTACCATCCCGATACCGGGTGGAAGCTGGACACCCAAAAACTCTGATGGGGCATATAGTTATAAATCCCTTACCTTACGGCAGGCCCTTGGGCAGTCTGTCAATACCGTAAGCGCCTATCTCATTAATCAGTTTAAAGCACGCAATGTGATTAAATATGCCCACAAATTAGGTATCAAAAGTGAATTAGACGAAGTACCTGCCCTGTGTTTGGGTATCAGCAATGTTTCTTTATATGAGTTGATGGCAGGCTATTGCGTATTTGCCAATTCAGGTAAATATACCGAACCTATTTTTGTTACCCGTATAGAAGATAAGAACGGAGAACTGGTTAAAGAATTTTATTCTGATAGCAAAGAGGTAATCAGTCAGGAGACTGCCTACAAGATGATACACCTGATGCGTGGGGCTACCCAACCTGGTGGTACTGCCTATGGTGGTTTGTCAAGATACGGTGTATTGGATGGTAATGAGATTGCTGCCAAAACTGGTACAACATCAAACTATTCGGATGGTTGGTTTATGGGAATCACTCAATCATTAGTGGCAGGTGGCTGGACAGGCGGAGATGACCCTACCATTCACTTCCGGACAATAGCACTTGGGCAGGGGTCTAGAGTGTCCTTACCTACATGGGGTGCATTCTTTCAGAAAGTATATGCTGATAAAACATTAGACTATAAAAAGGGTTCATTCCTGAAGCCCTCTACTGTTTCAGTTTCCGGAGACTGTGTATTTGCTGCCGGCGAAGGGTATCATATTGATTCAACACAAAAATACACCCCACCCACTGCAAAACCTGCAGATGATGACCAGTTATAGCTAGCATTAAGCCGTAATTTATACAGCGTAATTAAGCGGCCATTGGCATTAAGTCCATATCCGATTGTGCTTCTACCCCGGTAGACTCAACCATCATATAAACAGTCGTAGCTTGTTTATTAGCGACATATTCATTCCAGTTTGAAATGACAACGCTGATACCGCAGACTAAACTCAGGATTACATACGGAATCTGAATAAGTATAAAAAAGAAGTGTGACATAATAAGTATTAGTTTCATGGAATTACCATTTATAACTAAAATTTTATGCCATCTGTTTTAGGTACCGATAATCAAAAAGGTGAGGAATTAATTCCTCACCTTTTTGATTATTATTGATTGTCGGTTGAAATTTGTTTCTTTCTTTGCTTTGCGCTGTGCCTTCGACCGTGCGACGTCCTCTGAGCTCAGTCACAGGGCTATGCTCTTGGAAACAGTATTTAATCTTAGTCAAATAAAGTTGCCTCAAATTTATTTCTATAATATTCAAAGGTCTATCAAATCGGAGCGGAGTCGAAGGTACCGATTGGGCAGAATAATATCCTTAATAGACACCAGCCATCTCACCTCCTTAACAATTGCTTAATATGTCGTTAACACTCGCAGAATACTAAAAAACTAC
>CALRLS020000163.1:0-10270 GCA_943368815.1 Cyanobium sp. NIES-981 | reverse complement strand
CAAATGCAGCATGTAAGAAGATTAATTGAATCACGACCATTCCTTGACAGAGTTCCGGACCAGTCTTTGATAGTTGAAGCTAATCAACCAGCCAGTAAACGTATTCAGGCAACCAGAGGCAATGACTATGCTTTTATCTATTCAGCAGCAGGAAAGCCTTTTACTGTTAATTTAGGTAAAATATCAGGCACCCAATTGAATGCTTATTGGTTTGACCCTAGAAACGGTAAAGTCGAAGAACTGAATAAGGTTGATAATAAAGGTACACAGAAGTTTAGCCCCCCACGTTCAGGTTATGGACAGGATTGGGTATTGGTATTGGATGATGCATCTAAGAATTTTCCGAAGCCCTGAGATTTGACTCCTATTTATTAATTCTTCTGGAAAGTACATAAAAAAATATCCTGCGTTTCCACAGGATATTTTTTTATGTACTATATATGAATTGAAGTATTAAACCTCAGTAGCAATCAGATTTAATGCAGAACCCGCTTTAAACCACCCGATCTGGCTGGTATTATAGGTATGGTTCAATTTGATTTCATCTTTCGAACCATCTGCATGATGCGCTACCAGCGTTAATGGTACTCCCTCGGTAAAGGTGGTTAAACCTAGAATATCGAAAGTATCATTTTCCTGAATTTTATCATAATCGGCAGGCTCAGCAAATGTCAATGCCAACATACCTTGTTTTTTCAGGTTGGTTTCGTGAATACGGGCAAATGAACGAACAATAATTGCACGTACGCCCAAATGACGTGGCTCCATGGCAGCGTGCTCACGTGATGAGCCTTCACCATAGTTTTCGTCACCTACAACGATTGTACCCACCCCAGCGGCTTTATAGGCACGTTGTACAGTTGGTACTTCACCATATTCGCCTGTTATTTGGTTTTTAACTTTATTCGGTGTTCCGTTGGCAAAGTTAATAGCACCAATCAAAAGGTTATTTGAGATATTATCAAGGTGTCCGCGGTATTTCAACCATGGACCAGCCATTGAAATATGGTCAGTTGTACATTTACCTTTGGCTTTAATCAGCAATTTCAAGCCCGTGATGTCAGTACCTTCCCATGCTTTGAATGGCTCTAATAATTGTAAACGATCTGATTTAGGACTTACCGCTACCTTTACATTGCTACCATCTTTTTTCGGCTTTTGGTAACCGGCATCTTTTACATCAAATCCCATTGGCGGTAATTCAACACCCAATGGCGCATCTAATTTTACCTGCTCTCCTTTCTCATTAGTCAGGAAATCTTTAGCAGGGTTGAATGTCAGTGTTCCGGCAATAGCAAATGCTGTTACAATTTCAGGTGATGCCACGAAAGCATGCGTATTAGGATTACCATCCGCACGTTTAGCGAAGTTTCTGTTAAACGAAGTGATGATTGAGTTACGTTCACCTTTCTCTGCGCCATGTCTTGCCCATTGACCAATACAAGGTCCGCAGGCATTCGCCAATACCACCCCACCAATTGCATTAAATGTATCTAAGATACCATCTCTCTCGGCTGTGTAGCGAACCAGTTCAGAACCCGGAGTAATTGTAAATTCTGATTTTGCAATGATATGTTTAGATGCAGCCTGCGCAGCAATGGATGCAGCACGGGTCATGTCTTCATAAGAAGAGTTGGTACATGAGCCAATCAAACCTACATCCAGTTTTTCAGGCCATTTGTTTTTCTTAACCGCTTTGGCAAATTTAGAAAGCGGCCAAGCAAGATCGGGAGTGAAAGGACCATTGATACGTGGCTCCAATCTTGAAAGGTTAATTTCAATTACCTGGTCATAATATTGTTCAGGATTATCGATACACTCCTGGTCAGGACGAAGCAGGTTTTTAATACCGTTGGCAAGCGAGGCAACTCTTGCACGGCCTGTGGCTTTCAGATAAGCGGCCATTTTACGGTCATACCCAAACAAAGATGTAGTAGCACCGATTTCAGCACCCATGTTACAGATAGTACCTTTACCTGTTGCCGATAAAGCATCAGCACCTTTACCTATGTATTCAACAATATAGCCTGTTCCGCCTTTTACGGTCAGGCGACCTGCTACTTCAAGAATTACGTCTTTCGCAGAAGCCCAGCCTTTTAATTTTCCGCTTAGTTTCACACCTATTAGCTTAGGCATTTTAAGCTCCCATGCAAGGCCTGACATTACGTCGCAAGCATCTGCACCACCTACACCGATAGCTACCATACCCAAACCACCAGCATTAGGCGTATGTGAGTCGGTACCAATCATCATACCACCCGGGAAAGCGTAGTTTTCAATCACCACCTGATGAATAATACCCGCTCCTGCTTTCCAGAAACCGATACCATATTTATTAGATACAGAAGAAAGGAAATCGTATACTTCTTTATTTTTTTCGTTGGCAACTTTCAAATCGTCTACCGCTCCTACTTTTGCCTGAATAAGGTGGTCGCAGTGAACAGTAGATGGAACAGCCACTTTTGGGCGCCCGGTAGTCATAAACTGCAATAGGGCCATTTGTGCGGTGGCATCTTGCATGGCTACACGGTCAGGAGCAAAATCTACATAATCAACGCCTCTGTTATATGCCTTTACAGGCGCTCCTTCCCATAAGTGAGTATAAAGTATTTTTTCCGCCAAAGTCAAAGGTCTTCCCACAATTTTGCGGGCGGCCTCTACTCTTTCGGGCATACGAGCATAAACGCTCTTAATCATATCTAAATCGAAAACTGCCATTTGTTAAAGAAAATTTTAAATGTTAAAAACTCATATCCGGATTGACGATATGAAGGATTGCGCCAAAATTACAAAACATCGTCAAATTATAAATAGTAATTTTTTAAATAATGCAAAAATATATACTTAAATACCCATAAAAGCTATTTTATTAATAAGTACCTATTGAAATAACCCAAAAGACATGCTTTTTTGTTCAATTCTTTTCCCTTTTATAATTTTTTAATAATTTTTCCCAAACTTTTGCGTTCTGTTTTGCATTATTGTCTTAATATCGCACAATATTTAAAATCAAAGGCCAAAGAATGTCAAAAAACCTAGTTATAGTTGAGTCCCCTGCAAAAGCGAAAACCATTGAAGGTTATCTTGGAAAAGATTTTACGGTAAAGTCCAGTTTTGGTCATGTCAGAGATTTACCGGAAAAAGAACTGGGAATTGATGTCGCTAAAAACTTTGCTCCCAAATATACTATTTCTGCTGATAAAACGAAGGTGATTAATGAATTGAAGAAATTGGCCAAAGAATCTGAAACGGTTTGGCTGGCGACTGACGACGACCGTGAGGGAGAGGCCATTTCGTGGCACCTGAAGGAGTCTCTGGGTTTGAAAGATTCTACTCCGCGCATTGTTTTCAGAGAGATTACAAAAAAAGCCATTGCTAATGCTATTGAGAATCCGAGGATGATTGATATGGATCTGGTGAATGCACAACAGGCGCGTCGTATTCTTGACCGTCTGGTGGGCTTTGAGCTATCACCGGTACTCTGGCAAAAAATCAGAACGGGAGAACGAACCAATTTGTCGGCAGGCAGGGTGCAATCAGTGGCTGTACGATTTATTGTTGAAAGAGAAAGAGAAATAGATGCCCATAATTCAAAATCATCATTTAAGGTAATTGCGCAATTTCTGGTTGAGAAAGGCAAGGTATTGAATGCTGAATTACCCAAGAATTTTGAGACAGAAGCACAGGCAAGAACGTTTCTGGAAAAATGTGTGAATGCTATTTTTACTATCAAAAATTTAGAAGTAAAACCAGCTAAAAAATCACCTGCTGCACCATTTACTACCTCTACCCTGCAACAGGAGGCTTCAAGGAAATTAGGATTTTCGGTCTTGCAGACCATGACAGTGGCGCAGAAACTCTATGAATCGGGTAAGATTTCATACATGAGAACTGACTCGACCAATCTTTCAGGTGAAGCCATTGAAAAAGCCAAAATCCAGATTGAAAATGCTTATGGTGAGAAATACGTAAAAGTAAGACAATACAAAACCAAAAGCGAATCGGCACAGGAAGCCCATGAAGCCATCAGGCCTACTGATTTTGGCGTTGAACGAGTGGATGGAGACAGAAACGAACAGCGTTTATATGAATTAATCTGGAAACGCTCCATCGCTTCTCAAATGGCCGATGCTGAATTAGAAAGAACGATTGCGACTATTGGTATATCTACAACTTCAGAGGAATTAGTTGCGACAGGTGAAGTAATCAAGTTTGATGGTTTTCTTAAAGTATATCTTGAATCGAGTGATGATGAGGATGAAGAAAATAAAGGTATGTTGCCCCCGTTGACAATCGGTCAGATATTGGCTCTTTTGGAAATGAAAGCAACAGAAAGATTTTCTAAGCCTGCAGCAAGATACACCGAAGCAAGTCTGGTAAAGAAACTGGAGGAAATGGGTATTGGCCGACCTTCTACTTATGCTCCTACTATATCTACAATTGTCAAGCGGAATTATGTAGTAAAAGAAGACAGACCCGGTAAAGAAAGGAATTTCAAGGAGTTTTCACTAAAAAACAATGTTATTTCTGAAAAAGTTGGGACTGAAACCTATGGCACTGAAAAAGCCAAACTATTTCCTACCAATATCGGAATCGTAGTGAACGATTTTCTTGTTGAAAACTTCGATGGTGTTATCGACTATGGCTTTACGGCCAATGTTGAGAAAGATTTTGATAAAGTAGCCGATGGTAAAGTAGAATGGCAAAAAATGATTGCCGATTTCTACAAAGATTTTCATCAGAAAGTAGAGCAAGCAGATGGCGTTAAAGCCACAAAAGGTGCCAGAGAACTTGGTCTAGACCCTAAAACAGGCAAAAAGATTTCAGTAAAAATCGGGAAATTCGGCCCTTATGTGCAATTAGGAGACATCAGCGATGAAGAGAAGCCTGTATTTGCCAGTTTATTAAAGAATCAACTGGTTGATAATATTACATTAGAAGATGCGCTTGCTTTGTTTGATATGCCGAAACTGCCTCGTGAAGTAGGCTTCTACGAAGATAAACCATTAATGGTGGCTGTGGGTAAATTCGGGCCGTATATCAAGCACGATGATAAGTTTTATAATTTGGATAAAAGCGATGACCCTTATCTTGTAAATCAGGAAAGAGCCATTGAAGTGATTGAAGCCAAACGTAATAGTGGTGATTTATCTCAACCTAAAGACCTGGGAATTTTTGAAGGTCTGGCTGTAAATGTCGGAAAAGGCAGATTTGGGTTCTATGTAAAACACGGGGATAAATATTATAATATTGAAAAAGGCATTGTTGCTGCTGAGGTAAATATTGATAAGGCAATTGAGATTATCAAAGCTAAAAAAGCAGCTGATAGTAATAAGATTATCAAGGAGTTTCCGGAGAATACGACTGTTCAGGTGTTAAACGGGCAATACGGGCCGTATATTAAAGTAGGTAAACGAAACGTGAAGATACCTAAAGGCACCGACCCAGCCTCTTTGAGTTTAGAGGATTGTCTGAAATTAGCCAATGGATAAATCTTGTAATTGGTAAAGTACTCATACCTAACGCATGAAAAAACTGGTTGTATTAACAGGCGCAGGCATTAGCGCCGAAAGTGGATTAAAAACCTTTAGAGATAGCGGAGGTTTATGGGAAAACCATAGTATTGAAGATGTAGCCACACCGGAAGGCTGGAATAAAAATCCGGCCTTAGTATTACAATTTTATAATGATAGAAGAGCCAAAGCTTTTGAGGCTATACCCAATGCAGGGCATCTGGCTTTGGCTGCATTAGAGAAATATTTTGATGTGAGTATTATCACACAGAACGTTGATAATCTACATGAAAAAGCAGGTTCTACAGATGTGCTTCATCTACACGGTGAATTGACGAAGGTCAGGAGTATTAAGAATAGTGATTTAATCACAGATATTGGTGGTGCAGCCATTGAAATCGGAGATTTAGCTGAAGATGGCCACCAATTACGGCCTCATATAGTATGGTTCGGAGAGGCCGTTCCGATGATTGAACCTGCTACTGATATATCAATGAATGCGGATATTTTTGTAGTGGTGGGCACTTCTTTACAGGTATACCCTGCTGCCGGGCTAATCAATTATGTCAATAAGGGAGTACCTAAATTCATTGTTGACCCTAACATTCCCGAGGCTTCTTCTAGTTACAAGGGCATTACATTCATTACAGAAACGGCTACTATCGGTGTTCCTCAACTGGCTGAAATCCTGATTCGTGATTTTCAATAGTCTGAATTGACTTAATACCAACATTTCGATGCGAAAAACCATTTTATTATTATTAATGGCAAATATCTCCTTTGCACAAGTTTTTCAGAAAAAACTGGACTCACTGCTGAAAGCCCATGTGGGAAAAAAGGAAGCAGGAATGGCTGTATTGGTCATTAAAAATGGGAAGACCTTATATAAAGATGGATTCGGACTAGCCAATATTGATGGGAACATAGCCATAAACCCTCAGACTATTTTCAGAATGGCTTCTGTATCGAAGCAATTTACGGCTGCCTGTATTATTCTGCTTAAAAACGACAAGAAGCTAAGCTATGAAGATAATCTATTAAAGTTCTTTCCGGATTTTAATAAGGAAGTCGGTTCTAAAATAAAAATCAAACACCTGCTTACGCATACATCAGGCATTCTGGATTATGAAGAATTAATACCTGATAATCAGAAAGAACAAATATTGGATGCTGATGTATTGCAATTCTTAAAGACTCAGTCTAAAACCTATTTTGAAGCAGGCACTAAGTTTCGTTACAGCAATTCGGGGTTTTGTTTGTTAGAGCAAATCGTTGAGAAAGCCTCCGGTCAGAATTTTGTCACCTTTGTTAAGGCTAATATCTTTGAGCCTTTAGGTATGGCTAACAGCACCATTTATGAAGCCCGAAGACCAATGCCAAACAGAGCTATGGGCTATGCCCGGAATAAAGAAGGAAAACTGATTTATTCAGACCAGAGTATTACGAGTGCTACAAAGGGGGATGGTTGTGTTTATACTTCATTAGAAGACTATGCTAAATGGTATCAGGCTATTATCAGCAATCAATTGATTAATATTGAAAGTGAACTGAAAACGGTAAATCATCAGATTGAAGAAGTGAAAAATATTAATTATGGTTTAGGCTGGTTTAATGGCAATAGCGGCAAAAGTATAGAATTATACCATACGGGTAGTACATGTGGATTCAGTAATGTCGTTAATATTGTGCCGGACAAACAGTTCTTATTTGTTTGTTTCTCCAATATTGCGGATAACCATGCCATAGAAAAACCCATCAGAGATTTATTGAAAGCAGAGAAGATAGATGATACAGCTATTGATTTCGGTAAGGCATTGAGTTTGACAAATTGATTTTTATAAGCTAGAAGTAGTATTTGCCACAATGAACACGAGGTGCACAATGTTACACAATTTAATCGTTACAAATAATTTTAATCGTGTAACATAGTGGCTTGCTTGTGTACATTGTGGCGATTCTTTTTAATAACCATAAGTTGAAATTGGATAAAAACTAAGAAAGCCTGACTCCGTAATAGAATCAGGCTTTCTTGTGAATATATAAATTAGTTCAACTGTGCTTCTAATTTTGAAGTAAGAATATGTTTCGGAACTGCCCCAACAATTTTATCTACCAGTTGACCATTTTTGAAAATCATCAGAGTCGGGATTGAACGGATACCGAAGTTCATCGGAACATTTGAGTTTGCGTCAACATCCATTTTACCAATAATTGCTTTACCTTCATAATCTCCGGCCATTTCTTCTACTACTGGTCCGATTGTTTTACAAGGTCCACACCATTCTGCCCAAAAATCAACTAATACAGGTTTTTCGGATTTAATCAGTTCAGCGAAATTTGCGTCGGTGATTTCAATTGCTTTATGTGCCATTTTATAATGAGTTAATGCCTTTTTCTGCTCTCAGCACAAAGGCTTTTTATTTATTATTTTATTTGCTATAGGACTAACAAATACGCATTTAAGAAAAGTTCCATTAGCCAAATACAACATTTTCATCACCTACAATTAGCTTCAATTCTTTCACGAAATCGTTCGTAGAAGCCACTTTTGCCTTTCTTGAAAGCAGCAAAACATCGAGCCGTTCTTCGGCATCATGCACAGCTAATTTAAAGTCAAAATTACCCGGATAACGCGTAGCCATGGCATCTATCTCCTCAATCAATTGTGCATTGATTTGCTGCAAACCCACAATTATTTTAACCTCCTTAAACATTTTATTGCGCAACTCGCTCAATAATTCCATGTTCACTGGCTTGAAATCCCAGTCGCCTTCTCTGCCCCACTTAGTCTGCAATTTGCCTCTTATGAAGAGGAATAACCCTATATTAAGAAATTTAGAGAAGTTGACATAATCCTGTCCAAAGAGCATCATTTCCATACTGGAGCTATAATCTTCTAATTTCAGAATACCAAAAGGATTGCCATTTTTAGATTGTTTATGCTGAACCATCGATACCACTCCGCCAATTGTGACTTCTTTATTCTGGTTATTCGGGTCAAATACCTGATCCAGAGGCGTGCAACGTTTCATTTCCATATTAAATTCATCCAGAGGATGGCCGGAAATATAGAAACCAACCACTTCTTTTTCCAGACGAAGTTTATGAATATCACCCCATTTCTCTACCTGATTTATCTTAGGCTTTGAAATTTCGAAACCGCTACCACCAATGGCACCAAATAACGAATTTTGCCCGGCAGAGGCGTTCTCGTGGTGCTTATTGGCATATCGAATCAGTTTCTCAATCATCGATGTTCCGTCTGTCTCATCAAAATATTGCGCTCTGTGCAAATCAGTGAAACAATCAAAAGCTCCGGCGTAGGCAAAAGATTCGAGTGTCTTTTTATTAACTGTTCGCAGGTTAACTCTTGTGATAAAATCAAAAATATCAGTAAAAGGCCCTCTTTTATTTCTTTCTTCAATAACTGCATCAATTGCCGCATCGCCTGTTCCTTTAATACCACCCATGCCAAAGCGGATATCCCCTTTTTTATTCACACTGAACTGTTTGTGCGACTCGTTCACATCCGGCCCCAGCACCGACAAACCCTTTGCCTTACATTCTTCCATAAAGAAGGTAATCTTATCAATATTGCCCAATTGAGAGGTCAATACCGCTGCCATATACTCTGATGCATAATGAGATTTCAGATAGGCAGTCTGATATGCTACAAACGCATAACAGGTTGAGTGAGACTTATTGAATGCATAGGAAGCAAATGCCTCCCAGTCAGTCCATATTTTCTCTAATTTCTTTTCAGGATGCCCCTTCAATTTAGCGCCTTCCAGAAACTGCGGTTTCAGTTTATCCAGGGTTTTTCTGTCTTTTTTACCCATCGCTTTCCGCAGAACGTCGGCATCTCCTTTAGAAAATCCTGCTAACTTCTGCGAGAGAAGCATTACCTGCTCCTGATAGACGGTAATCCCATAGGTTTCGCCAAGATACTCTTCCATATCCGGCAAATCATAGGTTACCTCTTCCAGTCCATGCTTACGTTTAATAAAGTTAGGGATATAAGCAATCGGACCCGGACGATACAAGGCATTCATGGCAATCAAATCATCCAGACGGTCAGGTTTCAGGTCTTTCATGTATTTTTTCATACCATCAGACTCGAACTGAAACACAGCATTGGTTTCACCTCTCTGGAATAACTCATAAGTCTTTACATCATCGAGCGGAATCTCGTCAATATCAATTACAACATCATGGTTTTCTTTAATCATCCGCAGACAATCCTTGATGATGGTAAGGTTTCGCAGACCAAGAAAGTCCATCTTTATTACCCCGGCATCTTCAATGATTTTTCCTTCATATTGGGTCACCAATAAATCAGAGTCTTTTGAAGTAGATACCGGCAAAATATTATATAAATCTTCGGGAGCAATGATAATACCTGCGGCATGGATACCAGTATTCCGGACTGTCCCTTCCAGTTTCTCAGCCTGCTGCAAAACTTTGGCCGTGAGGTCGTTACCATGATACATGGCCCGAACTTTCTTCACATTTTCAATTTCATCAGGCTGTACCCCTATTTCTGATAAACTTTTTGGTCCGTCTAAGGGAGAATGAATCAATTTCTGAAAATCAATGCCATAAGTAGGTTTATCAGGTATCAGTTTGGCTATATAGTTGGCTTCGGCTAGGGGCAATTCCATTACCCTGGCTACATCTTTGATAGACGATTTAGTAGCCATTGTACCATAAGTAATGATTTGTGCTACCTGATTCTTGCTATATTTCTGCACCACATA
>CALRLS020000162.1:0-10316 GCA_943368815.1 Cyanobium sp. NIES-981 | reverse complement strand
GTCAGGGAAAAAGGCACCCCTCCTTGAAAAAAGGAGGGGAAATTTTAAATCTGGAATTTGTGGGTATATAGTAGCCACTGTTGGGGAAGGACGGTCGCCCGCTGGCGTTGGGATGGGGTGGACGCCACGCTGTCAACTCCGAATATTATTTGGTTTTAAGAATTTTTTAGACACCCTAAGAATCTAAATATTTTTACCAGGGTTTAAAATTGCGTAACATTGTACTATAATTGACAGGGTGTTCTTGTGGCAATAGCAATCCTGATAAGAAATTCGTATTTAGTTAAAAAAATCAACACACATGAAATACCTGATCCACCTTTTTATCCTCACAATCAGTCTGAATACCTATGCCCGGAAGATAGATGGCTACATAGTTTTAAAGAATGCCGATACGGTAAAATGCGAGATTGTGCAGAATTTTGCAGTTATCAGCGGGATTGACCTTGCTTCGTTTCAGTATGGTATCAGGGTGGTGTTTGATGATGGCAAAAAGCAGAACTTCATGCCTGAGGATTTAAAGGCATTCGGAATATACGTAAAGGCCGATACCATGCATTTTGTCTCGGTCAGGGTTTTATCGGGTAATTTTTTAAGAGGGCAGGATGAAAAAAGGGTTTTTATGCGGATTATAATGAGAGGCTTCATAAAAGTATATTATTTCATCGACCTCATGAACGGACCGGGAGGAACTGTACGGACTCCCGTCTATGCCGCGCAATTAGGCTACAATGATGCCGCCCAATGGCTGGAAGCCAGAAGAAACGAGTTTGGCAGGTCTGATTTCAGGGCTTTTTTCAAAGAATTTATCCCCGAATACTACGCCTTTTTCGAGTCCATATCCGATAAAGCCCGCCTCGAAGAAGCCCTCGATAAAATCAGAAAATTCAATAAGGCGATGGTGAAGTAGGGGGCTCTAAATCTTTTGGAGATACTTATTCCTTCTCAAAAATATACAATTTCCCATTAACCGGATTCCTGAAATTATCTCCTGCAAAGCCCCTTGCTTTCAGTTCGTTTTGCAATAGCATCATGATAAAGCCATGGCTCACAATCAGGATTTCCTGTTCCTGCTGTTGCAAAAGGCTATCTACAAATCCGGCTAATTTCTTTTTGACTTCATCTGTAATACTATTAGCCGAAAGGGTCTTTCTTTTTATCAGAATAGCCCATAGAATAATCGGAAGCCTGCGTTTCGGATTCAGCAGACTTAGTACACTCACCTCCCGCAAATCATCGTGCAATTGTATTTCGCCTTTGTATATATGCTGTGCAGTTTTGTGTGCCCTGCTCATGGAACTTGCATAACAAAGTTTCCAGTTTACTCCACGCATATCAACGGCACGACTATCTATGTCCGCATTATCGTATTCAGTAAACCATTCCAGCAAGGCATCATACCCAATCAGAAATCCCTTCGGGAGTTTCTGTTGTACTTTAAAATGTCTGACTAATGCTATTTTCATTCTTATTTCTCTGTTGGTTTTAAATGTAGTATTTATTAAGCATTTTTCATTCAATTTTTGATAGTAAACCTGTTTAAACTTTTTTTCGGATTGTCGATGATATTGAATGCAGGAAAACTACCATTCGCAGGCAAAAGAAATAAGTTTAAGCAGATTCATGGGTATGAGGCTTTAATCTCAATTTATAATTCATAAATTTGACCTCTTAATTAACACCCTAACCATTTGCTTTGATTGATTCTTCATTTTTTATTACGCAAGAGAAACCCTTCAAAAACATTTAATAGAGGTGTTTTTATATAAAATCCCTGATTACTAAACCAACTCTATGTCAGTAGACCAGAAAAAACAGTTAGAACAGCAACTTTGGGCCGTAGCCAATACCCTGAGAGGGAAAATGGACGCAGACGATTATCAGGATTATATCCTGGGTTTTATTTTTTACAAATACCTGTCAGAAAAAATTAAAATATTTGCCAATAGGATTTTAAGAGAGTCGGGTGAAACATTCAGCTATGAAGAGATTGATGAAAATACCGAGGACGGGAAAGAGGCTTTGGCAGCCATTAAACAGGAAACGGTTGAGACTCTGGGCTATTTTCTGAAACCAACAGAATTATTTACTTATATAGCCGAAAAATGCAGCCCCCTGACAGAAGATGATAAGGGTGAAGAAAACAAAGAAGAAGAAGCCGAACAGTTTATATTAGAAGACCTGACCAAAATTCTGCGCAATATTGAGCAGAGTACAGCAGGGACCGATTCGGAAGAAGATTTCAACAACCTTTTTGAAGACCTCGACCTGAGCTCGACCAAGCTCGGCAGAACCGAAAAGGCAAAAAATGCCCTGATAGCCAAAGTATTAAAGCACCTGAACAAGGTAGACTTTGAACTCGAAAACGTGGAGGCTGATGTATTGGGCGATGCCTACGAATACCTCATTGCACAGTTTGCCAGTGGTGCAGGCAAAAAAGCCGGAGAATTTTACACGCCTCAGCAGGTATCAAAAGTATTGGCCAAAATAGTAACCACAGGCAAAACCAAACTCCGCTCGGTCTATGACCCAACCTGTGGCTCGGGTTCGCTGCTTTTGCGTGTAGCAAAAGAAGTGCAGGATGTAGCGCATTTTTACGGGCAGGAGCTGAACCGCACACCCTACAACCTGGCACGCATGAACATGATTATGCACGATGTGCATTATTCTAAGTTCGACATCAGACATGCCGATACCCTCACTAACCCGCAACACATGGGTTTTGAGTTTGATGCCATTGTGGCCAATCCGCCTTTTTCGGCGCAGTGGTCGGCGAGTAATTTGTTTTTGACAGATGAGCGTTTCAGCCGATACGGCAAACTGGCTCCGGGTAGCAAAGCTGACTACGCTTTTATTCAGCACATGATTCACCACCTGGCCGATAACGGCATCATGGCAGTAGTGATGCCGCACGGTGTTCTGTTCAGAGGTGCCGCAGAGGGGCATATCCGGCAGTATCTGATGGCCGATGCCAGCACCAATTATCTGGATGCCGTGATAGGTTTACCCGCCAATGTATTCTATGGTACCAGCATACCCACAAGTATTCTGGTGTTTAAAAAATGCCGTGAACACCCCGACAATATTCTGTTTATTGATGCCAGCCGGAACTTTGAAAAAGTAAAAACACAGAATTTTTTAAGAGACGAAGACGTAGACAAGATTGTATCTACCTATCAGGAGCGACGGGTAGAAGATAAATATAGTTATCTGGCCTCCATCAGTGAGATACGAGCCAATGATTATAACCTGAATATCCCCCGGTATGTGGATACTTTTGAGGCAGAAGAGAGTATTGACCTGAACGCCATTGCCCAACAGTTAAAGGATTTAGACATAAGCATAGCTGAAACAGATAAGACAATAGCCGGATTTTGTAAAGAACTGAATATTGAAACCCCATTTTGAGCAATGACTAAACTACAACCAAAATTACGCTTTCCTGAGTTTGAAGGGGACTGGGAAGAGAAGAAATTAGGGGATATTGTTGATGAGAAATCCAAGAAATTTAATCCAGTTAAAGAAAAAGACTCAACTAGATGTATTGAGTTAGAACATTTAGAATCTAATACAGGTCAATTGCTTGGTTATGTTGATGGATTAAATTTAGGGAGCATTAAAAACAAATTTGAGAAGGGCGATATTCTTTTTGGAAAATTAAGACCTTACCTAAGAAAATATTTAAAAGCTCCGTTTAATGGAGTATGTTCATCTGAAATATGGGTATTGAAAGGCAAAAATGCATTAAATGATTTTATATTATATCTTATTCAAACTGATGCTTTTTTTGACTTAGTAAATATCTCCTCCGGATCAAAAATGCCAAGGGCCGATTGGGGGATTGTTTCAGCTGGTGCATTTAATATACCTACTCTTTCTGAACAATCAAAAATAGCCAGTTTCCTAACTGCCATTGATGAAAAATTGCAAGCCTTACAACAAAAGAAAAGCCTTTTAGAACAATATAAAAAAGGTGCCATGCAACAGATTTTTAGTCAGGAATTAAGATTTAAGCAAGATGATGGGGCTGATTTTCCTGATTGGGAGGAGAAAAGTTTGGGAGAGGTTCTTACAATTGGTAGTGGGAAGGATTATAAACATTTAGGGTCTGGTGAAATTCCTGTTTTTGGTACGGGAGGATATATGACCTCGGTTAATAAGTTTCTATATGAAGGTGAGACAGTTTGTATTGGAAGAAAGGGTACTATTGATTCACCAATGTACTATAAAGGGAAAATATGGACAGTAGATACATTATTTTATACTCATTCATTTAATAATTCTGTTCCAAAATTTATATACTATATTTTTCAAGGTATAAATTGGAAGGAATATAACGAAGCATCAGGAGTTCCTAGTTTATCAAAAAAAACTATTGAAAAAATTACCATTCAAATTCCAGCAACCTTAGAACAACAAAAAATAGCCAACTTCCTAAGTGCCATTGATGAAAAAATAAACTTAGTCAGCCAACAAATAGAATCAACCCAAACTTATAAAAAAGGACTTTTGCAACAAATGTTTTGTTAAAACACCATCACTATGACCCAATCAGAGTCAGAACTTGAAAAAAAACTGATTGATACCCTCGTAAAAATGGGCTATCAGTTTGTGACTATTAAAGACGAAGCCGCCTTGATTGCTAACCTGAAGCAGCAAGTCGAAAAACATAATGCTGTACAACTGACAGATAAAGAATTTGCACAGGTGTTGAACCACCTGAACAAAGGTAATATCTGGGACAGAGCCAAAATACTGCGCGACAGAATGCACCTCACCAAAGAAGACGGCACCAGTGTATATCTGCAATTTATGAACATGGATTTCTGGTGCCAGAACGAATACCAGGTCACCAACCAGATAACGATTGAAGGCTCCTACAAAAACCGCTACGATGTAACCATACTGATAAATGGCCTGCCACTGGCACAGATAGAACTAAAACGCCGGGGGCTTGAATTAAAAGAGGCTTTTAACCAGACAAACCGCTATCAGCGGCACTCGTACAGCGCCAATCACGGCCTGTTTCAATACGTGCAGCTATTCGTGATTTCAAACGGGGTCAATACCAAATATTATAGCAATAACGCCCGCCAGAGCTTCAAACAGACTTTTTACTGGTCGGATAAAGCCAATAAACTCATCACCGATTTGTTTGCTTTTACCGATGCCTTTTTAGAAAAATGTCATTTATCAAAAATGATAGCCAGGTATATTGTGCTGTCGGAGAAGAACAATACGCTGATGGTGCTGCGCCCGTATCAATACTATGCTGTAGAGGCCATTCTGGAGCGGGTCAGAACCAACCCCAAAAACGGCTATATCTGGCATACGACAGGCTCAGGCAAGACCCTGACATCGTTTAAAGCCAGCCAGATTCTGACCAGAATACCGGGCATTCATAAAGTAGTATTTGTGGTAGACCGCAAAGACCTCGACTACCAGACCACCAAAGAGTTTAACAGTTTTTCAGAAGGCAGCGTAGACGGCACCGATAACACACAGAAACTTGTGAGGCAGTTTGCCGACGATACCAAGCTGATTGTAACTACTATCCAGAAGCTCAATACTGCTATTTCGAAACAGGTGTATCTGAGCAGAATGGAAAAGCTGAAAGACAAAAAGATTGTTTTTATTTTTGACGAGTGTCACCGGACCCAGTTTGGCAATACACATAAGAAAATCAAACGGTTTTTTACCAATAACCAGATGTTCGGCTTTACCGGAACGCCCATATTTGAGCAGAATGCCTTTACGCTCGACGGCATAAAATACACTACCAAAGGGTTGTTTGACGAATGTCTGCATAAATACGTGATAACCGATGCCATTAAGGATGATAATGTATTGAAGTTTTCGGTAGAGTATGTGGGTCGGTACAAACAGAAAGACTCTGAGAACGAAATAGATATTGATGTAGAGGGGATAGACACCAAAGAACTGATGGAGTCGCCGCAGCGCCTTGATAAGATTGCTGATTATATACTGGCAAATCATGCCCGCAAAACACATAACAGGGCTTTTACGGCCATGTTTTGCGTAAACAGTATTGAGACCCTGACCCGGTATTATGACATACTGGCCCAAAAGAAAGCCGAGGGCAGGCATCATTTAAACATAGCCACGATATTCAGTTTTTCGGATAACGAAAACGATAAAAATGCCAATGGCAATATAGATTTTGAAGAGATAGACCACTTTGCGTTTGACAGGGTGGCCGAACCGCAGAATCCTTATGCCATTGCCAATATGCACAGCAGAGATAAACTAGAAAGCTATATAGCCGATTATAACCGGATTTTCGGCACGGCGCATTCAACCCGCGACAGCCAGTCGTTTTATAATTACTATAACGAGCTGTCGAGGCGTGTCCGTAACAAAGAGGTGGATGTATTGCTGGTAGTGAATATGTTTTTAACAGGGTTTGACAGCCCGATGCTCAATACACTGTATGTCGATAAAAATTTACAGTTTCATGGGCTCATTCAAGCGTTTTCAAGAACCAACCGGATTGTAGACGAGAAAAAATCACACGGTAATATAGTCTGTTTCAGAAACCTGAAAAAAGCCACTGATGAGGCCATTGCCCTGTTTTCGAACCCAAATGCCAAAGAAGACATTATTCTGAAACCCTATGTTGACTACGTAGCTAAATTCAATGCGGCCTATGCAGAGCTTCTGGCAATTGTGCCAACAATAGATAGTGTGAACGATTTGCCCAGTGAGATTGAACAACTGGCCTTTGTACAGAAATTCAGGGAGTTAATCAGGATAAAAAATGTATTAAAGACCTTTGCCGACTTCAGCGAAGAAGATTTGCATGTTCCGCCACAGGACTTTGAAGATTACCAGAGCAAGTATTATGACCTCTACGACCGGTCAAAGAATAATACCCTGAAAGAAAAGGTTTCGATTCTGGATGATGTTGATTTTGAACTGGAACTCATACACCGCGACGAAATTAACGTGGCGTATATTCTGGGTTTACTGGCGGGCGTTAAACAGGCCACACAAGCCGAGCAGGAAAAGAAACGCAGGGAGATTACCGACTTACTAGAAAACCAGATACAGCTTCGGAGCAAGCGGCAGTTAATCGAGAAATTCATCAACGAGAATTTCCCCTACATCGAAGACAGCGACACCATTGAGGCCGAATTTGATGCATTCTGGAATAACGAAACCGATAAAGCCCTTGATGCGCTAAGCCGGGAAGAAAACCTTGATAGCTCCAAACTAAAGGAAGCCATCAACGAATACCTGTTTTCGCAACACCTGCCAATGACCCGCCAGATAGACGATATGCTCATAGTAAAACCAAAGTTATTGCAAAGAAACATGGTATTTACCAGAATCAAGGATAAGATAAAGGCGTTTATTGATACTTTTGTTGAGGGGGTTTGAGGTGCTTGTATAATGGTGTAGACAGGGCATTGCCCTGTCTCTACTCAATAGATTTATCTACCCTCACTTCTTCACCCGCTTCGCTCGCACATACTGCACAGGCCAGTCAATTTCCTGTCTTAATTCGGTGGCTGCTCTTAGCGGGAAATAAGGGTCTCTTAATAATTCTCTGGCTAAAAACACCATATCGGCTTTGCCTGATGTAATTACTTCTTCGGCTTGTTCGGGAGAGACGATTAAGCCTACTGCTCCGGTTTTGATGCCTGTTTTGGTGCGGATACTTTCAGCAAATGGTACCTGATAACCAAGCCCGACCTGAATATTAGCCGGGGCAGTTAAACCACCCGATGAACAGTCGATGAGGTCAACACCTCGTCCTTTCAGAATGTCTGCGAGAAGGATTGAATCGGCGATTGTCCAGCCGTTTTCTTCCCAATCAGTTGCAGAGATACGGACAAACAGGGGATAGGTATCCGGCAGAATGCCCCGTGCTTCATCAACCAGTGTCAGTAAAAGCCTGATACGATTCTCAAAACTCCCGCCGTATTCGTCGGTTCTTTTATTGATTAAGGGAGATAAAAACTCGTGGATTAAATAACCATGCGCTGCATGTATTTCAATCACTTTAAATCCGGCTTCAATTGCCCTATGTGTAGCTGCTTTAAAATCTTCTATTACCTGCTGAATGCCTTCTGTTGTCAGGGCTTTTGCTGTACTTTTGTCATCCGCCATTAGGACATCGCTAGAAGAGAAATTCTGCCAGCCGCCTTCTTCAACTGGAATAAACCTGCCACCATCCCAGGGAGCTTGTGTACTGGCTTTATGGCCAGCATGTGCTAACTGAATACCTGCAATGGCTCCGTGCTGATGAATAAAATCAGTTATTCTGCGCAGGAAAGGGATATGTTCGTCTTTCCAGATGCCTAAGTCTCCCGGTGAGATGCGGCCTTCCGGAGAAACAGCCGTTGCTTCGCTTATTACCAAAGCTGCCCCACCAACGGCCCTGCTACCCAAATGCACCAGATGCCAGTCATCCGCAAAACCATCCTGACTGGAATATTGACACATGGGTGAAACAACAAGGCGGTTTCTGAAAGTAATATCCCGGATTTGTAAAGGAGAAAAAAGATTCGGATTCATGGAGCGGTGAATTTTTGAAATACTATTCCTTACAAACGTCTTGAGGGTGTTTTATGTTCCTGTCATGCATAGAATATCCGGCTTAGCATTTCTATGCATCCTGAACTCTTTCCAGATTTCCGTTCTCGTCATAGTTTCTATACTGAATGGGTCTATAGTTTTCCTCAACTATAACATTTTTCAGATTTCCGTTTTCATGCCATGTTTTATGTTCTCCATCTGCAAAATAGTTATTCAAATCTGAGTAAATATAATGCATTGCTATTTGCCCGTTTTCGTACCAGCGTTTGAAATCTCCAACAATATTTCCACGTTTAAAGAACCAACTTGATTGCAGTCTTCCGTTTTCAAACCATGTTTCCCAATTGCCTTCTCTATAACTATTCTCGTCGTAATATTCTATTGCTTTTTGCGCACCGCTTTCATAATAATAATGCCAGGTTCCGATTTTTCCTGAGTTCTTATATTCTCCAATAGAAAGTATTTGCCCGTTGGAATAATATTCTGTCCACGTGCCAAATCTTAAATAATTATATGATTGTCCTTTCACCCTGATTTGTCCATTTTCATAAAAGTTATCAGGCTTTATGCTATAATAATAATCTTCCAACAGAGCCTTGTACATAAATACAGGTACATCACAGAAATCAGATTCGGGGTGATTTTTCCCATAAAAAAACTCAATTCTTACTATGCTGTTATCAATAATTTCCATGGCAAAGCCCTCATATTCTATGAGTCCGGAGCTATGTTGCATATCCAAAATATAAGTATCTGTTTTCTCAAATCTGTTTAATAAATGAGCTTCAAGTGTATTTAAAGCTAACTCAATTCGCCATAAATCTTTAGAAACTGTTAATAGGAGAACAGCCAGATCATAATTCTCAATATTATTTTTCTTTAATACATTCGTTAAGTACTCATGAATATTTGTCATTTGATGAGAATAGTTTCAGTATTGAATTGTATTAATCTCAGATTTCTCTTTACTCCTATTAATAGAATTGTGTAACATTGAGTACCTGGTGTACTTTGTTGCAAAAACGGTCGACATTTTAAGTACAAAACACCTACTGCAAATTAGAACCATCAGAAACATGTAGCCTCCTGAATACGAGACCTGCCAATATGCTGATAATACCTATCGTAATAAACGTATAACGGAAGGCGTTATGTGAGTTATTGTCAATCAGCCCTTTATTAAACTCAAAATACTTCAGTATCAATAAGCTGCTTGAAATACCAAAACCGATGGCTAATTGCTGATTGACAGCCAACAGTGAATTGCCGCTACTGGTATGGTGTTTCCGCAAATCGGCAATGGCAATGCTGTTCATGGACGTAAACTGTATTGAGTTGAAGAAACCAAGCGCGAAAATAATCGGCACAAACCAGTAGATAGAAGTGTGTATTCCCGGAATTGCCAACATGCATATCAGGCATCCAATAATGCTTGTATTGATGAGCAGGGTGGTTCTATAGCCGTATCGGTTAAGGATATTAATCACCCTTGACTTGGCGAAAATCGCCATTAGCGCCATTGGGGCTATCATCCAGCCCGATACGATGGCCGATTGCCCATAAATTGTTTGTATCATCAGCGGCAACAATAATGGCACAGCGCTGATACCCAGCCTTGTGGCAAAATTACCCAGAATACCTATCCTGAAAGTGCGTACCATAAAGAGATTGGTAGGAAAAAGCGGATTCTCCGATTTTCGGGCATTGACAAAATAGATTAAAAGAGAGGATATGCCGACAATGAAGACGGTAAG
>CALRLS020000161.1:0-10324 GCA_943368815.1 Cyanobium sp. NIES-981 | reverse complement strand
GTTTTAGAGTTATAGTTTCGTAATTTCTAACAAAAACGGCCATGAAAAACCTCTATCTTCTACTTTTGTGTAGTACTACTTTTGCGTTTGGTCAATACAACACTTTTTACTTATCACCGGCCAATCCGCAAATCAATTTAGGGCAAAGTGTTAATCTGACAGCTTCGGGCTGTAGCGGCAGTATTGCCTGGTCAACAAGCCAGACAGGCAGTAGCATTAGTGTGTCTCCGACAAGCGCAACCAAAATTTCGGCTACTTGTACCGTAAACAGCCAGACAACACCTTCGAACAATGAAGTGATTGTAGAAGTAATAGCTTGTATAGGAGATATTGATGAGAATGTGGACGTAATCACAGGGCTTTCAGGTGGCACACATATTTTTCAGGCGAATAACCGTATAACCGGCACCAGTTTTATTAATGCCAATACGAATGTACTTTTCAGAGCAGGGAAGCAGGTAGCACTCAATGCCGGATTTGAGGCTAAACCCGGAAGTATTTTTAAGGCAATTATAGAGACTTGTCAGGATACTTCGTATTTACTTACGCGAAGAGTGGCAAATACGCTCAGTTTTCCATGGGAGATATTGTGGGGGCCTGATGATTTCATCTGGATGACAGAGAGAACCGGGAAAATCAGCAGGGTAAACCCCCAATCCGGGCAGCTTATTCCTGTCTTCACAATCAGCGAAGTAGTATCTAAAGGAGAGGGGGGCTTATTGGGAATGATATTGCACCCGGACTTTACAAATAATCCTTATGTATATGTAGTGTATAATTATGAGGTTGAGTCGGTTTATAAAGAAAAGATAGTTAGGTTTACTTATAATGGAACTACACTGGTGAGTCCGCAGATTTTATTGGATAATCTGGCAGCCCAAACCGTGCATAACGGTAGCCGATTGGTCATAACACCTGAGCTGAAATTATTTATCACAGCAGGCGATGCCGGGAATACCAGTTTGCCTCAGGATACTACCAAAATTAACGGTAAGATTCTACGTATCAATCTTGATGGCTCAATTCCTGCCGACAACCCTTATGCGAACAGCCCGGTGTGGAGTATCGGGCATAGGAACCCTCAGGGAATGGTATATGTAAACAATAAGTTATATGTGAGCTCTCATGGAGGGTCTATAGAAGATGAGATAAATCTGATTGATAAAAAAGCTAACTATGGCTGGCCTAATGTGGAGGGTCCCTGCAATACTTCAGGGGAAATTACTTTCTGTAATGTCAATAATGTTATTCCACCCATTTTCTCATCTGGCGGCTCAACATGGGCATTCTGTGGTTTGGATTATTATAATAATGCTGCATATCCGGCGTGGCAGAATCATTTGTTGATGGTATCATTAAAAAATACGACCTTTTATACTTTCGAACTAAGCAATGATGGTAACAGCATTGTAGGCTCTCCGACTTTGTACTATACCAATCAGTTTGGCCGCTTACGGGACATCGCTATTTCGCCGGATGGCAAGGTGTATATCTGCACCAGTAATGGAGGTACAAGTGACCAGATTATCGAAATAAAGCCGATGGTCAATTAGGATAAATCAAAAATCAGTATGTGATTTTATCCGAATTGTGTTTATTTGCAAAAAAACATTATTTATGAAACCAGTTTACAAAGCACATCCCTGGCATGGCATTCCGATTGGAGATAAAGCCCCCGAGACAGTTACTACATTTATTGAAATTGTGCCATCGGATACGATTAAATACGAAATAGACAAAGAATCGGGTTATTTGAAAATAGATCGTCCTCAGAAATATTCTAATATCATTCCGTCATTATATGGCTTTATTCCGCAGACCTATTGCGGAGAGGAGGTGGCTAAACTAGCCCGTGACCGTGGTTCAGATAAGGTTACAGAAGGTGATGGCGACCCACTTGATATTTGTGTATTATCAAGCCATCATATTCCGCATGGTGATATTCTTTTACAGGCTATTCCGATTGGGGGATTGTGCTTATTAGATAAAGGCGAGGCTGATGATAAAATTATTGCGGTATTGGTAGCCGACCCGATTTATCAGAAATTTCAGGACATCAGCGAATTGCCGGAGGCTATTCTTACGAGATTAAAACATTATTTCCTGACCTACAAAAGTTTACCTGACGAAAAAAATGCCATTGAAATATCGAATGTTTATGGCAGAGAAGGCGCACATGAGGTAATCAGAAAATCAATGATGGATTACCGTGATCTGATTTTCAGACCGATATAAGGATTAAACAATTATCATAAGAGAGGTATTGCAAGATGTTTTGGCTATACCTCTTTTTTTTATCAAAAAATACCTTCGCAAAATCATACCGAGGGTAATCCGGCATTTTATTCTCTTTCAGATATTCAAAAGAAACTTTTTCTGAATCCTTTAAACATTTCATAGAAGTTATTGAACGGACAGACAGATTTTAGGAATATCATTTTATTGTCGTACCTTTGTCGTTGATAATCAATAAATTACAGCAGTGATGCTGCAAACTCAATGAAGAATACAGATAGACCTCAAAGACCGAGGAAAGACACGAAAGATAAATCTTTCATCCCAAGAGCCGACAAAGGTTCAGACAAAAAAAGCTTTTCAGACGACTCACGTCCACGTAGCGACAGAAAAACCTCCTCATTCGCTAAGCCAAAAGGCAATTTTCCTAAGAAAGATGGTTTTGAAAGAAGTTTCAGCGAACCTCGTTTCGGCGAAAAACGCCCGTATGGTGACAAGAAACCATTTTCAGGCGACCGTCCTGACCGCCCATTTGCGAAAAAAGAAGGTGGTAGTTTTGAAAAACGTCCTTATGGTGATAAAAAACCATTTTCGGGTGACCGTCCTGACCGACCGTTCCAGAAAAGAGAAGGTGGCAGTTTTGAAAAACGTCCTTATGGTGATAAGAAACCATTCTCAGGCGACCGTCCTGACCGACCGTTCCAGAAAAGAGAAGGAGGTAGTTTTGAAAAGCGTCCTTATGGCGACAAAAAACCATTCTCAGGTGACCGCCCATTTGCAAAAAGAGAAGGAGGCAGTTTTGAAAAACGCCCATATGGTGATAAGAAACCATTTTCAGGTGATCGTCCATTCCAAAAGAAAGACGAAGGTGGGTTTGCTGACAAACGTCCTTACGGTGATAAGAAGCCTTTTTCAAATGATCGCCCGGACCGTCCATTTCAAAAGAGAGAAGAAGGTGGATTTGCTGACAAACGCCCTTACGGAGATAGGAAACCATTTTCAGGTGACCGCCCTGACCGTCCATTCCAAAAGAGAGACGAAGGTGGATTTGCTGACAAACGTCCTTACGGAGATAAGAAACCATTTTCAGGTGACCGCCCGGACCGTCCGTTTGAAAAAAGAGATGATGCAAGAGAAAAACGCCCTTACGGCGATAAGAAACCTTTTTCTAGTGACCGCCCAGACCGCCCATTTGAGAAAAGAGATGATAACCGGGAAGAAAGAGGTTTTGGCAGAGGTAATAAGGTAGAGAAAAAAGAAAATCAGGCGAGCGCTTCTAAACCATTTTCTCCGAATTATGATTTGGATAAAATGAAAAACTCTTTGCCACCAAGAATACAGAAAAAGGTTGAGAGAGAAGAGAGAGATAAGGATTCAGACGGTATGATAAGGCTGAACCGCTATATTTCTAATGCCGGTATTGCTTCCCGTCGTGATGCTGATGAGCTTATTGCTTCAGGACAGATTACGGTTAATGGCAAAGAAGTAATAGAAATGGGCTATAAAGTAAAGCCGGGTGATGTAGTAAAATACGGCAAGAAGATATTGAACCGTGAGAAACTGGTTTATCTGCTGCTTAATAAACCAAAGGATTTTATCACTACTACAGAAGACCCTAACGAACGCAAAACAGTAATGGATTTAGTGGCCAATGCCTGTGAAGAAAGAGTTTATCCGGTAGGGCGTCTGGATAGAAATACCACAGGATTGCTATTATTGACAAATGATGGCGAACTGGCCGAGAAACTATCGCATCCGTCTAACGAAATAAGAAAAATATATCAGGTAGAATTGGACAAACCTATTACTACCGAACATTTCGAGGAAATTAAAAATGGCCTTGATCTGGAAGACGGATTTGTTAAACCCGATGATTTGGCATTGGTAACACCGGACGCAGAAGTAGTAGGCATAGAGATTCATAGTGGTAAAAACCGCATTGTAAGACGTATTTTTGAGAGTTTGGGCTATGAAGTACTGAAACTTGATCGCACTACCTATGCGGGGCTGAACAAAAAAGACCTGCCTCGCGGTAAATGGCGCTTCCTGACAGAGAAAGAAGTAATCAGGTTAAAATATATGATTTAACAAAGATTTCAGAAAAATGCCATGACTTGTAGTTATGGCATTTTTTATTGCTGCTACTTGTACAGATTAATGCCCGTGATTATCTAAAAATTATTACATTTGCAAAAAAGTAATTGCAAAGAATGAATTATAACCTAAGTCAAGTTCCTAAACGTACAGGTAAGCCCCGGGAGTCAGGTCTAACGATGGTAATGGATAAGGGATTGAGTATCAGAGAAGTAGAAGATATGCTGTCTATTTCTGCGCCACACATCGACATCGTAAAGCTGGGTTGGGCAACTTCCTTCGTTACACCGAATCTTAAAGATAAATTAAGAGTTTATAAAGAAGCAGGTATACCCGTTTATTTCGGAGGTACGCTTTTTGAAGCTTTTGTAGTGAGAGATCAGTTTGAAGATTATATAAAAGTATTAGATGAATTTGACTTAGAATATTGCGAAGTTTCAGATGGCTCTATCGAGATTCCACATGATGAAAAATGTGGGTATATCGCCCGTCTGGCGACTCGCGCAAAGGTACTTTCGGAAGTAGGTTCAAAAGATGCTGAAAAGATTTTTGCTCCCTATAAATGGATTGAAATGATGCAGGCCGAACTGAATGCAGGTGCATGGAAGGTAATCGGAGAAGCACGTGAAGGTGGTAATGTAGGGCTATTCCGTAGTAGTGGCGAGGTACGTCAGGGTCTGGTAGATGAGATTATTCATGCGATTCCGGCAGAGAAAATTATATGGGAAGCACCTCAGAAATCTCAACAGGTATATTTCGTAAAACTGGTTGGGGCGAACGTAAATGTAGGAAATATTGCACCTAACGAAGTAATTCCTTTAGAAACTATCCGCTTAGGATTAAGAGGAGATACTTTTGGTACTTTCCTTACCGAAAAAGCAAAAAAACGCTTCAAATTGGGTAAATACAGTAGTGACAGAAGAATTACCCAGGACGAATAATTCCTTTTGAATTCACAAAAAAAAACACATATCCCTCTAAAATTTCTTCAGGGAACAGACTTTTATGGAAATTATACATTTTCTTATTGACCTACTCAAAGACCCTTTATTAACACTACAGGGTTTTCTTGATAAATATGATACATTGACTTACGGCATATTGTTTCTAATCATTTTTGTTGAAACAGGGCTCATAGTCATGCCGTTATTACCGGGTGATTCACTCCTTTTTGCCGCAGGCTTACTGGCTTCTTCTACCGGGAAACTGGATGTTACCATCATGATTCCCTTGTTGATTCTAGCTGCTTTATTAGGCGATAACGTGAATTATTTTGTGGGTAAAAACTTCAGTAATCTGATAAAGTCAAGAGAGAAGATACTTTTTCTGAAACGCTCATATATTACTCAAACCGAAGAGTTTTACGAAAAGAACGGCGGTAAAACGGTGATTTTAGCTCGATTTATGCCTATTGTGCGCACTATTGCACCATTTGTTGCAGGGGCAGGTAGCATGAAATACCCTAAATATATTATGTTCTGTATTTTAGGGGCTATTTTATGGGTAACGAGTATTACACTTCTTGGCTATTTCTTAGGCTCTAACCAATGGGTAAAAGCGAATTTTGAAAAGGTTGTTTTAGGAATAGTCTTTATTTCAATTGCTCCGATGATATGGGCAGTTATTAAGGCAAAATTTTTTACTAAAAAATGAATATCTATGGACTGATTGGCTATCCTTTGAGCCACTCGTTTTCAAAGAAATATTTTACTGAAAAATTTCAGCAAATGGGTATAGCAGATACCCATACCTACGAATTGTTTGAATTAGCTGATATTCAGACTTTCCCTCAATTAATCGCATCTCAACCAGATTTATGTGGTCTGAATGTTACTATTCCTCATAAACAGGCGGTTATGCCTTTTCTGGATGGTTTAGATGCTTCTGCTGAGAAAGTGGGTGCTGTAAATGTGATTAAGATAGGAGAGGGGGGTAAACTGATAGGTTATAATTCTGATTATTATGGCTTTAAGACCTCATTAGAAGAGTTTATTCCTGCCGACGTGTCACTAAAAGCCCTCGTACTTGGTAATGGTGGCGCTGCCAAAGCGGTAGTAGCCGCACTCAAAGATTTATCTATTCCTTATAAAATAGTTTCCCGCACCAAATCGGCTGATGCCCTTGGCTACGAAGATTTAGCTACTGAAATCTGTAATTATCAACTCATTATTAATTCTTCGCCTGTCGGCACTTATCCGAAAGCTGATGCTTGTCCGGATATTCCTTATGAGCAGTTAACCTCTGAGCATTATTTATATGATCTGGTGTATAATCCGGTTCAGACGCTTTTTTTACAAAAAGGAGAAGAACAGGGAGCTAAAATCCATAATGGTCTAAAAATGCTACATCTGCAAGCTGAGAAAGCCTGGGAGATATGGAATTTATGATATAATGCATTCAATCGGTTTTCACAAGCAACCTTTTTTCGAGAAATAGCATCTTAAAACAGACTAATAAATTATTGAAATTAAACCTTCCTATTCAATGAAATCGAAACTAAAACTTCTGTTTATTTTCTTTTTTGGTATTACTATTTCCGGTTTTGCCGCTACGGGAGATTTAGAGTATAAGGAAAAATCAATCGAAGACGAATTTGCTAAAATAGACAAGTTAGAAGAATATCTGGCTAAGCATCCTGAAGCGACCTTAGAGACTGTTAAGAAGACAAATCCTGAATTATTAGTGGGTTTTGAATTGATTGCAAATACCGAAACAAATTTCTCTCCTACCAAAGAAATGCCCCTTGTAGGTGGTTTCTGGTGGGGTTGTTGCCTTGGTATTGTCGGGCTTGGCCTGGTTTACTTTATAACAGATAACGACCGTGACCAGGTAAAACAAGCGCTTTGGGGTTGTATTATAGCTACTATAATATGGGGTATCGGTGGTTTGTGGAACCCTTTTAACTGGTTCTGATTTTTAATGAAAATACATAGAATACAGCAGACGCCACAAAGTTTTCGTACCTTTGTGGCGTTTATTATTTTAAAAAGAAACTATGAAGTTTAAGAAACACGTATTTATTTGTACTAACGATAAGGAAGCCCCTAAAAAATCTTGTGGCAGCTTACATGGTATGGAACTGGTAGAGGCTTTTAAAGCATCTATCAAAGAACGAGGATTACACCTTGACATCAGAGCGCAGAAATCAGGTTGTCTGGATATATGCGCCTTTGGCCCATCAATGGTGGTGTATCCGGAAGGTGTATGGTACGGCAATGTGCAGCTGACAGATGTGGAAGAAATCGTAGAAAGCCATTTGGTGAACGATAAACCTGTGGAGAGACTGGCGCTTAAGTTTCCGGCAAGAGTCTAAAAATATGTATAAGCATCTCTTTTTTGACCTTGACCACACATTGTGGGATTTTGAGAAAAACTCAAGCGAGTCTCTGGCAGAGATATATGAGAACTTTGGACTTCATTCATGGAATATCTCCTGCCTAAGTGTTTTTCAGCAGGAGTTTTCTAAGGTTAATAGGTACTACTGGTCTTTACTCGAAACTAACCAGATTACGCATGAGGAACTCCGTCGTCGTCGGTTCAGAGATACGCTTGTAAATATAGGTGTTGATGCTGATGAGGCATTAGGTTTGAAGTTGAATGAGGCCTTTCTGGAATTACTTCCGCAAAAATCACATCTGATAGAAGGAACTATCGAAATCCTTGATTTTCTGGCACCTAATTACGAATTGCATATTATCAGCAATGGCTGGCAGGATGTTCAGGCAAAAAAGATACGAAGTTCTAAAATAGCACATTATTTTGGCGAGGTAATTACCAACGAAAGGGCCGAAGCACGGAAACCCGATAAAAGAATTTTTGATTATGCGATTCAGGCAACTAAAGCTAATTTATCTGAAAGCATTATGATTGGAGATAATTATGAGGCCGATATTTTAGGTGCTATCAATGCACAAATGGATTCGGTATTTTATAATCCGGATGATTTAATGGCTACTCAGAAGCCTACATTTGACATAAAGCGATTGGTGGAATTGAAGGAGATTCTGGGATAGTGGACACCTCACCCCAACCCCTCTCCTGAAAAAGGAGAGGGGCTAAAAGTCTCCCCCTCCTCCTTCAAGGAGAGGGAGATTTAGAGGGTGAGGCATTTTCATTTAATTCCGCAAATACCTCGGATAGCGTGTAAAACGCAGACCAACCGTAAAGTCTAACCTGCTTAAGTCTATCGCATTAGCTAATTTAACAGCCCCTTTACCGTCACTAAAATCCATTGAACGGATTTTTCCATAATTATAGCCTGCCTCGAGGCTCAAAATAATGTCTCTGCCTGTAATGTCATTCCCTAGCAGGAAATCTATCCCTAAGGTAGCAGCCCCACCAAAATCCCAGCCTTTATAAGGGATTGTGACTCCATTATAAGTGCCTTTATCGCTATAAAAATAGGCGCCGGGGGCTAAACCTAAAATAACCATCGTTTTAAAATCAATACTCTTGCGGAAATAGAGAACCGGACCTACAAATTTTGCAGAGCGCTTATTAGCTAAATTGCCCGTTGTATCTATTGACTCACCATTTTTTCTGAACTTGAAATTCAGATTTTCGGCACTGTTTTTACTAAGAAAATTATTGAACATAATCCCGAACCCGAAGTTATCAGTAGGGAAGTAAGCCATATCTGCGCCCCAAGTCCAGCCTCTTAACAGTTTTTCTTGATAAAGTCCAAATTGATCTTCGGTATTCTGTTTTGCCAGCATATTTCCAAAACCACCTCTCACACCAATTCTGAATTTCAGATAATTATCATATTCACCTTTTGGTCTTTTGACTTCGGCAGGAGTTTCAGTTCTTTCTGCTACTTTCTTTTCTTCCTGCTTTTCAGGTGTCCCTTTTGTTTCGGGGTTGATGCTTTTTGAAGATTCTTTTTCTTTATTCGTTATTGACTCGTCCGGTTTTTTCTGTGTTTTCTCCGTTAACTTTTCATCAGGCTTTTGTTTTGTAACATTGCCGCTTTTATTATCGGTATTTTTGTCTGCTTCAGTAGTTTTAGGTGTTTTTACCTTAGTTGCTGTTTCCTTATCAGATTTGGATTTTCCTGAAGCTTTTGCACCGGGCTCTTCCGGATAATAGTTATACTTGAAATCTGTTACGAGATTTTTGAAAATTTCATTTCTCAGAACCTTACCCGTAGGCGTTACATAAGCATATATAAACCGGGTGGCGGTTTCATCCAGAATCCGACACCTGATTTTTTCTCCGGCCTGTGTTGTTATCTGATCTCTGGCCTGAGTTGCTAACTGTTCTCTTTGTCCGAATGATACCTTTGTTGAAAACAATAAAACTATGAAAAGTACAAATATTAATTTGCTCATAAAATGGTTTTTGCCGGCTTCTGAAGAAAACGCTTCTGTATGTACGAAAAATGAATTTCGGACATTGTTATTTTTAGATTTCAGGAATTCCGGAATCTTGAGGGAAAAGTTGTAAGTCAATCGCAACATTTTTTGTTTATACTTTATAATGGATGTAGAAGCTAAATACAAAAACTATACCGAAAAACCGCAATGCGATATTATGCGTACATAAGGTATTGATATTCAATTATTTATTAGAATGTAACTAAGCAATTTTTAATGGCATAATTTTGGCGTTTATTTGGTGTATAACGATAAAGTCGAAATTTCATTTGGTTTATTAACATATTATTAACTAAAATTTTGTAGTAAACACTTGACAGGAATCATTTTTATTAGTTATCTTTAAACATTCAAAAAAAATCTTCTGAAATTTAAAACCAAAATGTACAATATGATATAAAGCTCTACGTTAACTAAATTGAAATACAGAAATGGGAAAAATCCAAGTTAGCGATAGTGAACTAGTGTCATTGTATATCCGCGGTAACGAAAAGGCTTTTGGAACACTTGTGCAACGTTATAAGTCTAAAGTCTATACTACCATTTACCTTGTTGTTAAAGATCAATATGTAGCAGAAGATTTGCTACAGGATACCTTTATAAAAGCTGTAGAAGTATTA
>CALRLS020000160.1:0-10326 GCA_943368815.1 Cyanobium sp. NIES-981 | reverse complement strand
TCTGTTCAGTGCCTGTAGAAATATTTGTACTCATAACTACCGTAGACGTTGCCACAGCCACATCTACAGAAGCAAAACCGCCAGTGCTACACTGTGCCAGATAGGTAGTACCTGAACCCGGGCTTATACTGATTGAAGTGCCTGTCTGATTATTTGCTCCTCCCAACCAGGTAATAGTTCCGGTACATCCGGTTGCTGTAAGTGTAACAGATGAACCCGGACAAATAACAGGTTTGGCAGGTGAGATAGTAATGAAGTTTTTGCCGCCACAATTGCTTCCTGTCGTAATGACAATGCTTTTTTCAGGACCTTTACACCCTGTACTAGACGTACACCAACCCGTATAGGAACCGGGTTCTGTGATTGCTCTTGTACTTTTGTAATAAGCACCGGGTGCGTTGCTATTAGACACTGCCGAATTACTCCAATAGAAGCCATCTGTTATAGCGGGGCATTGCGCACTTAATACAATTGTATTGCCTTTGCAGATTGTTGAGTTATCAGCAGTGATGGTTGGCTGATCAGGGGTTCTATTAACAGTAACTGTGAATACAGCCGAAGAATCGCTGGTGCAACCATCATAAGTTGCTACTACTCTATAATCTTTAGTAACTGTTGGTGTGATAGTATTGGAAATGCCCGTTAAACCTCCTGACCAATGAAAGGTAGATGCAGGGTCGATACCAGAAGCTGAAACCGATAAAGTTAGGCTTTCTCCGCTGCAAATAGTATTTCTACCCGAAATGACAGGTGTTGCAGGTTTTGGTTTTACTGCTATCTCATTGGTAGCTATTCTTCCACTACTACAGATGCCGTTTACACAGGCTGCATAATAAGTTATGGTCGCATTTGGGTTGGGATTCAGGATATTACCTGTACCTACAATTATATTACCCGTCGATGAATTATACCAGTTAACAGTGCCCAATGAACAAGTTGCAGTCAGGCTGATACTTTCGCCACTACAAATCATTGTTTTGTCAACTGAAACATTAGTCGGATTATCAGGTTGTTGTGTAACTACTACCTCAGCGGTAGCCACACTCTCACTACTACAAAACTCATTCGAACAAGTGGCATGATAAACTGTGTTTACCTTTGGCTTATAGGTAAATGCCGTGTCAGGGTCCATACTGGTTTTGTACCACCTTAGGGTTCCAATCAAACATGAGCCCGATAAGGTTATCGTTTCGCCATTGCAGATAGCTGTTTTACTTACTGAAACGCCAGTAGGGTTAACAGGTTGCGGATAAACTACTATCTCATTCAAGGCTAATCTCTGGCTTTTGCAATTACTGCTTTCGCAGGCAACATAATAGGTTGTGGTGGTGGTAGGCCGGGCAATAAAAAACGCTCCGGTACCTAAAACTGTTCCTCCACTAGCTGTATCATACCATGTTAGTGTACCAGTAGCACATGAGGCGTTTAAATACATACCGGTACCTGCGCAAAGCTGTGTACCCCCCTGAAACAAATCAGTCGGAATATTTGGTTGCTCACTTACTACTACTGTTGCAGTAGGCATATATTCACTGATGCAAGTACCATTCATACAATAGGCATAATACACACTGGTTTCAGTAGGTGTATAAGTAGGGACAAGGTCGTATTGCTCCATCCCTCCTGTTGTATAGGACCGTATCCATTGAATATTTCCGATTGAACAAGAACCTGTTAAAGTAATACTTTCTCCATTACAGATAGCAGTTTTACTAACAGCTACTCCTGTAGGATTTACAGGTGTTGTATAAACTACTACCGGCTTCATCGCTACTCTTTCGCTTTGGCAGAAATCAGTTTCGCAGGCAGCATAATAAGTAGTGTTTTCAGTCGGAAACAAAAGCGTATATGATCCTGTTGCTGCAGCCGTAGTAGCAGTTGCAGACGAATACCATTTTATAGATCCACTCGTGCAGAATCCCGTCAGAAAAAGACCAGCTCCCCCAGTACATATCGATGTGGTTCCCTGATCAAGGTCATATGGTTTAGCCGGTAATGGTCTTGCTGTCACTTCCCCTGCTGATACTCTTTCGCTTTTACAATTGCCATTTTCACAGGCAGCAAAGTAAGTATAGGTTTCAGTCGGTGCGTAGGTCAGCGATTCTCCCACACCTATCATTGTTCCGCCTGTAGCGCTTGTGTACCATCTCACATCTCCAATTGTACAAGAAGCTGACAGGATAATATCAAAGCCACTACAAATAACCGTTTCATTCACAGAAACACTTGTAGGGTTCACAGGTTGCCTGGTTACTTCTACACTACTGGTAGCTACTTTTTCACTCTCACAATCGTCATTTACACAACTGGCATAGTAGTTATTAAACATATCTGTTGGAGTCAGAATCAAGTTATTACCAGTGCCGATGCTAGTTCCGGCTATTCTATCGTTATACCAGGTCAGCGTACCTAAAGCACAAGTAGCCGTTAAAGTAATGCTTTGTCCCTCACAAATGCTTGTCTTATTAACTGATACTTCGGCTGGATCAGAGGGTTGGGTAGTTACTACTATCTGGTCGGTAAATACCCTGTCGCTCACACAAATGCCGTTTTCACACTCTACAAAATACTTGATAGTAGCCGATGGGTTCTGTGTCAGAACCGGCCCCGTTCCGACAAGGATAGCATCTTCTTCTCCTGTTGCATACCAGGTAGCTGTGCCAATAGAACAATAAGCGTAGAGGTCAATGCTTGTGCCGCTGCAAATGGCTGTTTTACTAACCGAAACACCGGTTGGATCAACAGGTTGTTCTGTTATAGTTACTGTACCTGCCAGCACTCTTTCACTCTTACAATTGCCGTTTTCGCAAGCCACATAATAAGTAGTAGTAATGCCCGGAGTTTCTCCCCAATTATCATCTATCCCAACGCTTGTGAGGTCATACTCACTTTTATACCAAGTAATGGTTCCAACGTCGCAAGTAGCTTTTAAACTTATATATTCATTGCTGCAAGCTATAGGCCTACTAATCGAAACACCCGTTGGATTACTTGGTTGAGTGGTTACTGTTACTTGTCCTGCCAACACTCTTGCAGTCTTGCAATCATCGTTTTCACAAGCTACATAATATGATGTATTTTCTGATGGAGTCAGTTGCAAACTTGATGCTGTACTGAAGGCGCTGCCTCCACTAAGCTGTGTATACCATTTTATATTACCTATAGGGCAGGTAGCGGTTAATTCAATGGTTTCTCCACTACAAATAGCTGTTTTATCAATCGATACATTAGTCGGGTCAGTTGGCATAGTGGTAACCACTACTTCGTCAGTAGCTATCCGGTTGGTACTGTTCAGTCCATACTCACAGGCAGCATAATAAGTAGTAGTAATTTGAGGAGAAATTACCAAAGGTGAGGTTGTACCAACGCTACTACTACCTGTTGCGCTGGTGTACCAGTTCAGGTTGCCACTTTCGCAGGTAGCCAAAAGTGTAATAGTCTTATCACTACATATAGCAGTCTCACTTACTGATACTTCCGAAGGGTCGGTCAAAGTAAGGCTTTTTACAATAAATCCACCCATGCCCGCAGTCTCAAAACTAAGCTCCCAACGCTTGGCGGCACTATTCCAAATAATATCTGCATCGTCAGGATTAATCTGAGTCATACTACCAGAATAAGTATTCGGCCAGCCCGTCTCGTTGCTACTGGTGCCTTCACGTCTTTCAATTAAAATACTGCTGACACCTACGGCATCGCTGCTGTCTATGGGTAGTTTGAGCGCGTCTGTACCATAATTTGTATTGAAACTATAAACATCAAAATCGCTCTGGGTATAATAGAGCGTTATTGTAGCAGTGGAATTGTCAGGGTTAGTATCTGGATAGATTTGATATTGCCGTGGCACATAGTTCATATTAATAGGGTCATATCTCCATGCTTTAATATCAATATTACCACTTACAGGAGCATTTCCCGTTGCCTCAATGGTACTGATAAGCTCGTTAAACACATTGCAATAACAAGTAATATTGGGTGAACTTTGCACCTGGCTATTAAATGCTGATGCTTTGTCTAATGTATTAATAGTAGTATTAGCAGTAGTACAAGCGCCCAGACTCCATAAGGTTTCGTTGTAAGTAAGGCTAGTGACTGTAGCTGTAGCCAAAAAATACAATTTTTCGCCTACAGCCGTTAAGTAATTTATCTGCGGACTTTCATAACCGGGCATTATGTCTTTTACCAATACTGTCCCTTCGGTTGTGCCATCGCTTTTCCACAGTTCATTCCCTTCTGCACTGGTGGTGGCCGTAAAATAAAATACCCCGTTTGCATTCACAAAATTAGATATAGAATAGCCAGAAATGCCCTGATTAATATCTTTTAGCAATTCAGTTCCGGCTGCGGTACCATCACTTTTCCATAATTCTCTGCCATTGAGTCCATCATCTATTGTAAAATATATACTACCATTGATAATAGAAAATAGCTGCACGTTAGAAAAAACATCACCCTGAGCAATATCTTTTAGTGCCTTTGTCCCATCTTCTGTGCCATCACTTTGCCATATTTCCTGGCTATATTGCGGGCTATATGCTGAAAAGTATGCAATATTTCCTTTAACAACCATAGGACCTATATTAGCCCCTTCTCCGCCCGGATTTATTTCTTTTACCATCTTTGTTCCGGTTTCCGTTCCGTCGCTTTTCCATAGTTCTTTTCCATGCACCTGATCATCTAATGTAAGAAACAAAGTACCATTCACATCAGTCAGATTAGTTATGTCAGCGTAGGGAGGATTAAATTGCTTTACTAATACTGTGCCTGATGCAGTGCCATCACTTTTCCATATTGATTGGGTACTATTAAAAGCAGTTCTGAAATATAAAGTACCATTGACATTGGTTAAGTAGTAAAGGAAAGGGGCTTCTGTCCCCGAAATAATATCTTTTACCAGCGTAGTGCCGCCTGCTGTGCCATCAGTTTTCCATAATTCAGCGCCGTGTACAGAATCAGTCCCTATAAAAAAGATTGCTCCATTAACATTGGTTATATAGTCTGGCGACGAAACATCTGAACTTACTATAACTGTTCCTTGTTCAGTTCCATCACTTTTCCATAGCCTGTTAATACTATTGGCATCTCTGGCACTGAAATACAAAGTTCCATTTATATTGGTCAATCCGGATATGTTAGCACTACTTCCACCCGGTTTAATATCTTTTACCATATAGGTTCCTGCAGCCGTGCCGTCACTTCTCCATAATTCTTCGCCATGTACGTAATCTAGATCATAGGCCGTAAAGAATAAAATCCCGTTTACATTAGTAAGGTTATTGGGAGAATTGAATCCCCCGTTATTCAGGTCTTTAACCATATAGGGCAATTGGGCAGAACTTAGCCCTGCTATACAGAAAAATAGAACAAAAAATAGAGATTGTTTAGGAGTAAAAAACTGTTTCATAAGACGCTTATTGTATAAATTTTCCAAGGCAAATGATTAAATGCGTCTGTAAAAGTATACGCATCTTTTGCTAACGTCAACAGTATACGTGGCTTAAAACCCAATTGTCCATATTTTGTCCGGGGTAAAAAGGATGCTTTGAGGTTGTTTTAGGCAGATAAGACAGAGGATGGGTCAGAAGATGAAATGCAGGCGATAGGAAAACCTTATTATTCTGGTCTTAGCACAGCGGGTATCATCAGTTGAGAAGTAGAAAATTAAATATTAAGCCTCCCTTATAGAGCTCAGGGGTTTGATAATACCAAAATAAATACCCGCCAGAAGCAGGTATTTATCTGACCTATGATGAATTGTTTAAAAATTTTTGAATCGCTTGATTTAAAGTTTCTGATGCCTGCAAAGTGTAATCTGGCATTAAGATTCAAATGCATAACTCAGGATTAATGCGAGTGTTAATAGCTTTTTCGTTACGAGTTATTTTACGGCAAATGCTACTTCTGCATTTTCCCAGGCAAGGCTCACAGAGTTTTTGTTAACTGCATACCATAACTTTTCATTAAAGGCTTTTGATTTCTTCGGTTTTACTGTTACACGAAGCGCATCCTGTGCGGCATCGTATTTAAATGCACCCCATTGGTTCGGAACCTTGTTGAAGATGATTGTCCACTCGTTGGTATTAGGAATCGTAAAGAAACCATATTTTCCGGCTGGAAGTGTTTTGCCTTCGATACTTACATCTTTCGAAAACTCAATGGTTGTTGCTTCATTGGCCCCTGCACGCCATACTTCACCATACGGCACCAATTTACCCCATACTTCCCGACCTTTTATAGAAGGTTGTCCGTAATTAACTGTTACACTTTTACCATTGATAGTGCCGCTCGCAGTGGCCGGAGGAGAAGGGCGCTTCGCTTTATCTTCCTGTGCTAAAACAGTAAATGAAAGAAGAGACAGGGCGAAAAAAATCACCATCAGACCAGTTTTTTTTGTGTTCTTTTGCATAGCTTTGTTAGACATTTTTTGGATTGTAAATTGTTTTTATCGAATCGACAAAGCAAAACTAGACACGACGGCCTTGTCAAAGTTAGTCACGGTCCTTCCAAGTTCATTCAAGTTCATTCATCCTTATAAACAATTGATTAACAAGTGATTGCAGAATCGGAAGACATATTATTAGCGCATTGCAAAAAACTGATTGAAGAGAAATTAGGCTGGGGAAACAGTGAAAAATGGACAAATCAGGATTTTGAAGAACTTTCTCAAAGAATTTTTGACGTAACGGCTATTACCCTTAGCCCTACAACCCTGAAAAGAATCTGGGGAAAAGTGAAATATGACTCTGCACCTACCATTACCACACTCAATACGCTTGCCCAATTTATAGGCTTTGAGCATTGGCGGGCTTTCCGGCAAAATCATTTTCCGAAAAATGGCGATATTGAACCACCCTTGATTGAGGTTCATACCAATGGTGAGCTAAACAAACCTGCCAAAAGACCTTATCTATTCTCTTTTATTCTGCCACTCTTGTTGGTGCTGGGTGCTATCAGTTGGTATTTCCTTTCAAAAGATCAGAAAACAACTTCTCCTATTGATTCTTCTTTTTATTCATTTAGCAGCAAGAAAGTAGTAGCGGTAGGTGTGCCCAATTCGGTCATTTTTGATTATGATGCTTCAAAAGCCCCTTATGACTCTGTGTATATTCAGCAGGACTGGGACCCTTCCAAACGCATAAAAGTATCTAAAAATCAAACTCAGCATACTTCTGTATACTATTACCCGGGATCATTTCAGGCAAAACTGGTGATAGGTGGTCAGGTCGTACAAGAGCATAGTCTGCATATACAGACTGACGGTTGGTTACCATTAATTCAGCAAGAACGAATTCCTGTCTATTTTAAACAAGAGGAAGCTATTAATGATGGACATCTGGGTTTATCAGTCGAAAAAATACAGGGGCAGAATATTTCACTCAAACCTGTGCCTCCTGCGGTCCAATACTCCAATCTGAAAGACTTCGGCGATATAAAGACCGATAATTTTATCTTTGAAACTTCAGTCAAAAATACTTACCGGGAGGGAGCTTCTGTCTGCCAGTTTACCGAGATAGGTTTGCTTTGTGAGGGTACTGCTATCATGATTCGCCTGTCTGCCAAAGGCTGTATTTCTGAAAATAGCCTTTACTTTATAGACCAGTCCATCTCAGGCAAAGAACATGATTTATCAGGCTTTGGCACCGATTTTAAGGACTTCGTAAAAGTCCGTTGTGAGTCTGTCAATGGGCAGGTAAAGATATTTGTCGATAATCAATTAGCTTATCAGTTTCCTTACAGAAGCCCAATCAGCAAGATTATGGGCATTACCTATCGTTTCCATGGAACGGGGTTGGTCGATGATGTGAAATTATCGAAAGGAGATGGAAAGGTGGTATTTGAGGACACATTTTTAAGATAAACTATTAAATTCATCAATAAAATCACATATGAAATTCCTTCTGCTTTCCCTTACATTTCTTACCATCACGGCACAGGCACAGAATAAACGACCGCGTGAATTAGGCATTAAAATAGGTGTCATGAAACCCGGCACAAACAATGCCATTACTGATGTGGCTAATCTGAAAGTAGGACAGGTGAGTCTGATTGAAGGAGAGAAAATCCGTACTGGCGTAACGGCCATTATTCCGCATGAAGGCAATCTGTTTCAGGAAAAAGTACCTGCGGCTATCTTTATTGCCAATGGTTTTGGTAAACTGGCAGGTATCAGCCAGGTACAGGAATTAGGGAATATTGAAACCCCTATTATTCTGACCAATACGCTTTCAGTACCGACAGCTGCCGATGCTGTAATTGATTATACACTGGCACAAAAGGGTAATGAGAGAGTCCGTTCGGTTAATCCGGTTGTAGGTGAAACCAATGACAGTTACCTGAATGATATTACGGGCAGACATGTAAAGAAAGAGCATGTGCTGAGAGCCATAGAGATAGCAAGTACAGGCAATGTTGAAGAAGGAAATGTAGGTGCAGGCACAGGAACCATCTGCTTTGCCTGGAAAGGAGGCATCGGAACGGCTTCAAGAGTATTGCCGTCTAAATCCGGCGGCTATACTGTAGGCGTATTGGTACAAACGAATTTTGGAGGAGTATTACAAGTGAATGGTGTGCCTGTAGGTGAAGAACTGAAACAATATTTTCTGAACGACCAATTGAACGATCCTGCCGATGGTTCTTGTATGATTGTAGTGGCAACCGATGCTCCCTTAACATCCCGTAATTTAGAAAGACTGGCAAAAAGAGCCATTTTTGGTCTGGCTAAAACCGGAGGGATTGCTTCTAACGGCAGTGGTGATTATGTCATTGCTTTTTCAACAGCCCGCCAATTGCGGGTACCTCATAGCAATCCTACAAAGTTTTATGAAGCCATTGAGCTTCGAAATGATGATGTTTCGCCCTTGTTTCTGGCGGTAATAGAAGCTACCGAAGAAGCCATCATCAACTCTCTGTTCGCTGCTCAAACCTCCAAAGGCGCAAATGGTATTATTCAGGCATTGCCTGTAGATAAGGTTCTGGAGTTGAGTAAGAAGTATAATAAGTTAAAATAAATCCTGCGTGTCACGCCTATACTAGTCCAAGAAAGGGCGTGGCACGCTATTCCCTCTATTTTCTAACTCCAAAAGAGCCAAAAAAAGTTATTTTATATCTCTCTTCATGAAAAACCGCTTAAATTAACTTAAGAAATAGAACGTTTATTAAGCACCTAAGCATGGCACACTCTTTTACGGACGTGTATAAGCGTGCCATACTGATCCATAACATTAATTGGCAGGAATACATATTTTATTTATCTTTAAAGTCTATTCTATTTTAACCTATACGATGGATTTTAAAGGAAAAACACAAGAAAATACACAATACGATGCTATTGTCGTAGGCTCGGGTATTTCAGGCGGTTGGTCAGCTAAAGAACTCTGCGAAAAAGGATTAAAAGTATTGTTACTTGAACGTGGGCGAATGATTGAACATATAACTGATTATGTTACTGCCAATAAAGACCCATGGGATTTTCCACACCATGACCTGCAAATGCCTAATGATTTGCTGAAAAATTACCCGGTTCAGAACAGGACGGGCTTTGCTATCATGGAATCTACCCATCATCATTTTGTGAATGATTTAGAAAACCCTTATATAGAAGAAAAACCTTTCGATTGGATACGCGGCTATCATGTAGGGGGCCGTTCGTTGATGTGGGGGCGTTATTCTTTCCGCTTTTCAGACCTTGATTTTGAAGCCAATGCCAAAGAGGGTATAGCTACCGACTGGCCTATCCGTTATAAAGATATAGCTCCCTGGTATGATTACGTAGAGAAGTTTGCAGGAATTGCCGGAGACCGTGACGGGCTTCCTCACCTACCTGATGGGCAATTTCAACCTGCAATGCCAGATAATTGTATCGAAACTCATTTCAGAAATACGGTTAATACCAACTTCAAAGACCGGAGAGTTATCTCTGCCCGCGCGGCACATTTGACGGCTCCTACAGAAGAACAATTGGCGTTAGGCCGAGCCAGTTGTCAGTATCGCAATCGTTGTATGAGAGGCTGTCCTTTTGGTGCTTATTTCAGTACGCAATCTGCTACTTTGCCTGCTGCCCGTCGAACCGGGAATCTGACATTAAGACCTCATTCAATCGTTAATTCTATTATATATGACGAAAAGTCAGGTAAAGCATCCGGTGTGAGGGTAATCGACGAACAGACCAGCGAGTGGCTGGAGTTTTCGGCAAAAATCATTTTCCTGAATGCCTCTGCTTTAGGGTCTACCTTTATTCTGATGAACTCTACTTCAAATCGTTTCCCGAATGGAATGGACGATAGCGGACAATTGGGGCATAACCTGATGGACCACCATTTTCATGTA
>CALRLS020000159.1:0-10364 GCA_943368815.1 Cyanobium sp. NIES-981 | reverse complement strand
GTAGAATTTCTTCATCGTTCTGATTATATCAATTGATGGTAAATGTTTATGAAAAATATGTTATTTTGGTTTTTTAATTCTATCAATCCAGCCCTCCGGTTTAATTTTTGTCCGGGTTGGACCTTCAATACATGGTATAAGCGGTGGCCTTCCCGGGTCATTGTTTTCGGCAGACTCCGCCAAAATAGGATGGTCCAATAAACCCAGAGGAAATGCTTTTCCTTTGGCGTTTTTGCGGCTAATCCAATACTTAGCTTTTTTTATGCTAGTAACCATAAACAAACCCGCAACAGGTTCAGTATCATTATTGATATTCTTTACATTACCAATAATTCCTGACGGAGGTGTGTCTACCAGATTACCGGTATTCTGTACCTGATTAGCTATCAGACTAAAATAACGATAAGCTTCAGGAGAAACAGATTGTTGCTGTATCTCTATCAGGCCGCCCTCTTCCTGATAATAAGGTATTTTGGCTACTAATTTCCCTGTAATAAGATTACCATTAGTGTAAATGTCACTAAATACATTCAATTCTTTACTGAAAAACAGATCCCAGCAATCACCATCACAAAAATAATCCAGCTTCAATCTTTCAAATCCTGCCTCTTTCCTACAGCCCTTTGGCTCTCTTGCCGTACCAGTTTCAAAATACCTGCCATTGTCGCATGTAATACATATTTCCTGCAGTTCCCAAAGCTTCCAGGTCCACATATAATTGTTTTTCTGATTAGAAGGGTCGGGCGTATCAATATATATATAATGAGCCGGGTCAAAAAAATCTCCTCTTGGTATTCCTTTAAGTGTGAATTCGTCATAAACTTTGACCATATCAGAAACAGTAACCATCGTTTCTATTCCTGACTGATACTGAGAGCCATCGACTCTCTGAATAAGCAATTGATAGGTACTGCCCGCTTTGGTACGAAATGAAGGCGGAAGAGCGTATACCCCATTTTCCTGTTCATTAAGGCTGATTTTCTCCTTGTTATCTACTAACAGCTCAATTTTGGCTTTTAAAACAGGCAGTGCATAATTATTACGTTCATAAGAAATAGACTCAAATATTTTAATTTTCTGAGTTTCATCAATGTCTGTAAGCGTGGCCTCAACAGTAAAAATAACCTTATTCCCATTAAAAATTAAGGGGAAAGGTTCAACACATGAGCAAACCCACAAAATTACCGAAAGAGAAATAACACTTTTAATTCTGGCCATTTCTTAGTTTTTTCTTGTTCAATTATCGCTAATTCACCCAACCATCCGGCTGAAAACGGGTACGCGTCGGGCTTTCTTCACACGGAGCCTGTGGAGGACGCCTTGGGTCTCCACTTGATGGCTCATAATTAATAGGATGGTCAATAACCCCTACAGGCGTAGCAAGGCCTGTAGCATTGGCTTTATCCATCCAGTATTTCTTAATTCGTACACTTGTTACCATAAAAAAGCCTGCGACAGGCTCATCCGGATTTGTTATGTTTTTTACATTGCCGATAATGGCCGCCGGAGGTGTATCTACCAAACTGCCATTGTTTTGTACCTGATTGGCTAATAATTTCAGATATTGATAAGCTGAGGCTGAAATGGATTGCTGTTTGATTTCGAGCAAAGCGCCCATTGAAGAATAATACGGGATTTTTCCCACAAGCCTGCCAACAATTGGTTGCCCGTTTGAAAAAACATCGCTAAAAACATTCAGTTCAGGATTATTAAAAATCTGCCAGCATGCGCTATTACAGGCATAATCATAATTTACTTCTGCAAAAGCAGATTCCATTCTGCAACGAGCTGGGGCAGGACTGGTAATATATCTGCCTCCTGCACAAGTGATACAAACGGGTTGATGTTCCCATAGTTTCCAGGTCCACATATAGTTATTCTTTTCGCTGGCAGGATCGTTAGTATCCAGGTAGACATAATGCGCAGGTTTGGTTCCTAAAGCCGTTTCCGTACCATCAATTCTGAATTCATCATATACTCTGGTTATATCAGATACTACGCTCTGGCGTTCTTCTGAGGATTCATACTTAGTCCCGTCGGCTTTCTGGAAAACTAATTTATATTTGCTCCCGACCTGCGTATGGAAAGAAATGGGTAAAGCATATATTCCACCACTTCTTTCAGTCAATGGAACTCTTTCTGTGCCATTCACTATAATCTCTACAGTAGCTTTGGCAATCGGCAGGCCATAAACAACATTGCTGCTACTAAAAGTCTCAATGATTTTAATTGTTTGTTCACCGGCCAAATCAGTAATTGTTGCATCAATAGTCAGGATTTTCCTGTCTTGCTGCACGCCTAAATCATAAGGTTCAACACAGGCATAAAACATCAAACAAATAACCAACAGGGATAAAAAACTTTTGCTTTTGAGCATTTTATTAATTTTAATTGATATTATCGGTTAATTAAGCCACCCTTCGGGCTTTACATTTGTGCGGTACTTGCCGGGCAGACATGGAGCCAAAGGTGGTCTTGGTGGTTCGGGTGGCTCTGAATTAGGTTCATAATGGGTTTGATGTCCTAATATGCCTGTCGGAACTGCCCTGCTTTCTTTTGCATTTTCACGGCTTAACCAGTACCTGACTGTTCGTATGCCTGATACCATAAAGAATCCGGCAATTTCTTCTTCCGGTGCCGTCAAATTCTTAATATTGCCAATCACTGCCGCCGGAGGTGTGTCAACCAGACTTCCGGTATTCTGTCCCTGGTCAACTAAAAGTCTTAAATATCTGTATGCTGCCGGACTAACAGATTGCTGTTTAATTTCAATCAAAGCACCTTCTTTAAAATGATAAGGTATTTTTGCTATCAAACGGCCTATAATGGGTTTTCCGTTACTATAGATGTCACTGAACACATTGATGGTTGTATTATAGAATATATCCCAGCAATTACCGTTACAGGCATAATCAAAATAAGGAACATCTTTGAACTTTTCTTCTATAAGACACTTACCTTCCGGTAGAGGGTCTATATGAAATCTACTGCCATGACATGATTTGCAGATAATTTGTTTCTCCCACAATCTCCATGTCCAGACATAATTATTTTTTTCATCATTGGGGTCTGTCGTATCTAAATAAATATACGATGCCGGATCATATCCGGCTTGTGTTCCATTCCCTTCCATCCTGAATTCATCATATACCTTATTAATTTCTGGAACACTTGCCATGATTTCCTCGCCCGACTCATATTTTGTTCTGTCCGCTTTCTCAAACAAAAGTTGATAACTATTGCCTACTTTTAAACGGAACGACCTCGGTAACGCATAAATACCCGGGCTTTTTTCGGTAAGTAATACTCTTTCTGATTTATTAACCAATACTTCAACCCTGGCCTGTCTGACAGGAAATGAGTAAACCACACTATTCCTGTTTTCAGATTCGGTGATACTAAAAGTCTGCTCCTCTACAGTATCGGTAATGGTTGCATCTACCGTGAGGATTTTTTTACCTTGCGGAAAACTAATTTCAAAAGGTTCAATGCATGAACATACCCACAAACCTATCGAAAGAATAAACCACGTTTTTCGTATACTCATTAGTCAGGTGGACATTTATCTATTTTGAATGCCTTATTCTACCCAGCCTTCCGGTTGTTTAGGTGTCCGGCCCGGTCCTTCCACACAAGGATAAGGTCGGGAATTTGGTGCTACAAGAGCCGTTCGGCCTAAAACTCCTATCGGATATGCCTTGCCAATGCCATTTTTACGATCTAACCAATATTTCTGTTTCACAGTACTTGCTACCGAAAATACCCCTGCTACAGGCTCCTTAGCATCTTTAATGTTTTTTATATTACCTACAATTGCAGCAGGAGGAGTATCGACCAGTGTACCACTATTTTGTGATTGCTCGCTTACCAGTTTAAAGTAATTATATACTTGAGCAGATACGGCCTGTTGCTTGATTTCAAGCAGTGCACCATCAGCAGAATAGAAAGGGATTTTACCAATCAGCTTCCCATATGTAGCCTTGCCGTTAGAATAGAAATCACTGAAAACACTAAAATCTTTATTATGGAATATTTCCCAGCATTTGCTGTCACAATAGAAATCATAATAGAGAGTATAGCAATAGTATTGTCTCTCCCATAGTGTCCATGTCCACATATAATAATCCTTTTCATCGGGATTATCTTTGAAATCTAAAAAAATATAGTTGGCGGGTATATCTCTTACAGTTACATCTTTCGATTCGTCTTTGATACCATCAACTTTAAACTCATCAAAAATCCGGTCAATGATAGGTACCTGTGTTGTTTTTTCTTCGCTCGATTCATAAATGGTACCATCAGGTTTCTTAATCCGTAATTTATAAGTAGTACCTGGTTCTATTCTGAAAGCAAAAGGCAGCGCATAATTACCATTGCCTTTTTCGGTCGCACTGATTGCTTCTGAACCGTTTACTATAATTTCAATTTTCAGATTCAGCGTAGGTACATTATAGGTGTTTTTTCCAAAATTGTAGGTTTCATGAATATTAATTATCTGTTCGGCATCTATATCAGTCAAAGTTGCCTCAACTACCAGATATTTTTTTTCACTGGATAAGTCCATCTCAAACGGTGTCACACAGGCGCCAGCCAGCAAAGTTAATCCCATTGCAAATATTTTTGAGAACTTATACATTGCTCTGCTTAACAGATAAAATAAATTGTATTATTGACAAATATAATTATTCGAAGACAGATTAGAAATTAAAATGCGCCATGAAGGTATTTAATAGATGAAATGCCTGATTATGACGTTGAAAAGCAACTTTTATATACTTAGGTTTAAAAATCTATCTGAAAACTTAGCACAGGTACAAAACCATTGCCAGAATTGCGAGCTTCTAACCTGTTTTCAACACTATTATACTGTGTACTTGTTACATTAATTTTATTGGTAAGGTTCTGTACATCTAAGGATACCACGGTAGCATATTTCCGGCGGTTTGTGCGATAAGAAACCCTGCCGTCAATCCGGAAATAGGCAGGTGCCTGCAATGAGTAATCGCTTTCTTTTAACATTATATACGTTTTTTCTTTGGCAGATGCTGTTTCGTCAAGCGGAGTATATCTGAAACCACCATTATAGATTGATTTTGCACCAATCTGGAAAACAGAACCATTCCTGAACATAAATTCCCGGCTAAAGGTGAGCGCAGTACTGAATCGGTCATTAAATGAAGAGTTATACCATTTGCCATCAATGGTTTGATACCTCGAATCAAAAAGCGAACCCGTAATTAACAAATAGTATTTTTTTGAGAAGAATCTTTCGACAGATAAATCAATGCCATAGTTCCGGCCTTTACCTTTACTGACTACAGTAAATTCGGGAAAATTTTCGGCATAGTTGAGCATCCAGTAAGCTGAACCAGCCCGGGAATCTACCGGAACTTTGTTTAATCGCTGATAATAAGCCTCTGCTGAGAATTTCCAGAGACCCGGGGTGACATAATTATAGCTAAGAATAAAATGATTAGATCTTGGGAATGATAAATTTTTATTCGGTTTTGATTCAGTAATTACGCCGGCTACCGTATCTTTTCTGGTATAGAAATAGGCACTCATAGGCAATAACTGGCTGTATGTACCATAGGCAAAACTAAAGGTATGGGAATTAGGCGATCGATACTGTACGGACAAGCGGGGTTCTATCGAAGAAGAATTATTCAGAAACAGGTGCATTAGGTGGAATCCTGCATTTAGCGTTAGTCCTTTGCCCATATTCTGTACTATCTGCGCATAAGCCTGCGCAGTTTGGGTACTCCCGCTGCCACTTACCGAAACCTGTCTGCCAGCATTAAATTGATTGATATCACTGATAGATTTTCGGGCAGCAGTCTCTTTAAAGAAATCAAAATCAACATAATTCAGAATCGCCCCGGTTTTCAATCTGGTTTTATTACTGAATTTATAGTTATAGGCTATTGAACCTGCCAGACGGAATTCTTTGTAAGCTTGTGTATCATATCTGTATCGCTCATCCTTTAAATTTAGTGTATCTGAATAGCGTTTGATAGAACTTCCAATCAAAGCAACTACATATTTGAGCGATGATTTTTCGTTGATATTACTCGTGTGCGTTAATCCCATGGTCCCCATATTGGCAGGCCTTACTCTGTCTTCCCAGTTATCGGCTCTGCCTGAAATACGTTTTTCAGGGTTTTCGACAGGAAAATAATGCTCAGTACTCAGACCGCCTAAACCAAAAAGAGTAGTGGTTTTCTTGCCATCTTTACTATGAAAAGCGACATTGAACGATAAGTCCTGAAAAAGGTTAGATACCCGTTCGCCGACTAAATAAAAGCCCATCTGGCTTAACAAACCCAAAGTAGAATACCGATAATTGACTAAGTATGAAGAACGACCTTTAGCAATAGGCCCTTCGGTCGAGAAATCAAGCCCTAATAAACCGATTTTGGTTCTATACTCTCTTTTTTGCTGATTGCCCTCTCTGAACCGGATGTCAAATGCGCCGGTAATGGCATTGCCATACTCGGCGGGCATACCTCCGGTAAAAAAGTCAGAGCGGCTCATTAGCTGAGCGCTGAAAACCGTGACACCCCCACCACCTGAACCCGGTTGCGCAAAGTGATTTGGGTTAGGCACATCAATGCCTTCCAAACGCCACAAGATACCAAACGGAGAATTGCCACGCACCACAATTTTGTTTTCGTTTTCATCCCTACCCGCTTTTACTCCCGGATATGCCAATGCCATACGCCCGGGGTCATTGACCGATGCCGGAATCCGCTCGGTTTCTTCAACCGTAAAAGACCTTGCACTTACAAACGCCAGATCATTTACCGGGCGGCTTGTATTTTGTGAGGCCGTTACTTTCACCTCTTCCAAATCGCCTGTGGCTTCTCTCAGGTCAATTGTCAAGACTACTTCTTTGACCGAATTCAGGATGAACTCCTCACTGGAGTAGGTCTCATAGCCAATTGAACTGCATTTAACAGAACGGCGGCCAATGGCAACATTAGGAATAGAAAAAAGACCTGAGGCATCTGTAATGGCTCCCTGTGTGGTACCTGTAATCTGTACGGATGCACCAATAATGGGCTGACGGGTAATGCGGTCAATCACGCTGCCTCTTACTACCTGGGTTTTATTTTGTCCAAAGAGTATGGGTAAACTAAATAAAGCAAATAGTATAGTAAAACTAAATCTCATAGGGTGCAGAGTTTTTAAACAAATATATTCAAATAAAATGAATTATGAAATTGAATGAAAATGTTCAGTCAGATAATGTTTTTTAACTATTGAGGTTTATATTTAGGTTTCTAAACTATCAGACTTCATCATGAAACAAATCTTCGTGCTTGTATTTTACTACTTTGTATTTAGCCATGCTTTTTCTCAGACATCTATCCCACGCATTTTATCTGAACGTGAACGTGCTACAGTGATTGATGAAATTTTGGAGGATAGAATGACAAATCTTTTACCCCAATTGATGCGAAAAGAGGGAATTGATATGTGGGTGTTGATTTCAAGAGAATACAACGAGGACCCCGTAATGAAAACAATGCTTCCCTCGGTATGGCTTTCGGCCAGACGGCGCACCATGATGGTTTTTGTAGATAAAGGAGCAAAGGAGGGTGTAGAACGTTTGGCAATTGCCCGCTATGATGTCGGTAACCTGCTGAAAGGTGAATGGGACCTGAACACAAACCCTGATCAATGGGACGCATTGATGAAAGTAATCAGAGAAAAGAACCCAAAAAAAATCGGCCTGAACTTCTCGAAATATTATGCTCATGCCGATGGATTGACCTATACAGAACAGAAAGAATTGATGGAGAAAATGCCCGCTGAATTTCAGAGCAGGGTAGTTTCTGCGGCTAATCTCGCAGTTAATTGGCTTGAAACCCGCACGGAACGTGAAATGATAATTTATCAGCAGATATGCCGTATTTCACATGATATTATTCAGGAGGCTTTTTCAGATAAAGTGATTCAACCGGGTATCACTACTACTGACGACGTGGTCTGGTGGATGCGCCAACGGGTTACTGATTTAGGGCTGGAAACATGGTTTCATCCAACGGTAGATATTCAGCGTTATGACCCTGAGAACTTTGACCATCTGCGTACTTTTTCTAAACGCCCGCAAAAACAGGTAATTATGCCCGGCGATTTGCTACATTGTGATTTCGGCATTACCTATCTGCGCCTGAATACCGACCAGCAACAACATGCATATATATTGAAAGCAGGAGAAACAGATATACCTGATTACTTAAAAAGAGCATTCAAGCAGGGGAATCAATTGCAGAATAATCTGACTAATAATTTCGTGGCGGGCTTAACAGGCAATGAAATTCTGGCAAAAGCATTGGAGCAATCGAAGAAAGAAGGCCTGCGAGGTACTATTTATACTCATCCTATCGGTAATCATGGACATGCTGCCGGGCCGACCATCGATATGTGGGATAACCAGGGCAAAACTATTGGTAGCGGTGATTATCCTCTTAATTATAATACGGCTTATTCGATAAAACTGAATGTATCGGTTGATTTGGCTGAATGGAAGAAACCCATCAGAATTATGTTGGAGGAAGACGGTTTCTTTGATGAAAAGGGCTTTCGGTATATAGATGGCCGTCAGACCGAAATTATCCCGATTCCAAGAGCATTAAGTCATTCGAAATAGGTACCTAAAAGAAATTGGTAAAGATAATTACAACCTTTACCAATTTTATCAATGAAGTTGTTTAGGATTTTTGTTATGATTTAAAAATAGGGATGTTTTGAGCGAGCCAAATCAAATGATGAAAGCCAGAATGGAATTCCATAGCATCGCTATGGTTGAAATCATTTGATGCAGGCGTAGCCAAAACAGCACATTTTTAAACGAAAGAAATAATCCTAAACAACTTCAATATAAATCCCAAAGCTAAAATACCTGAAATGGATACTGACAGAGAATTGTTTTGTTAGACCTGCACTTTCTATATAGTTAATTTCCTGATAAAAGCCCTGTCAATTGTACAACTGAATCAGTTTTTAGTCTGTTTTTCCTGTAAATCAACCTTATACAATCTTAAGCCATAAATCCTCTTTGACCTTGAAATGTACCTTAATTCTTGCTTAGAAATAAATTAAAAAAAATTAAATGACTAAAATCGATGCTTTTAGATTTGTATCTTTGAGTATGGGTACGTGTTGAAATTTCGGTTAGGTAGAGAAAAAATCTTTTCGAATCGGTAAAATGAGACGTACTGAAAGAATAATTTTTAAAGATTGTGGAAGAAAATGTCTGTAAAAAAAATCCTGATAATTGAAGACGATCAGAGAATCTCTCAATTATTGACACGCGGCTTAACGAACAAAGGTTTTGAAATAGAAGTAGCTTATAATGGTACTTTAGGTCTGAGAAAAGCAGAGTCTTTTGACTTTGATTTAATTATTCTGGACATTAATCTGCCGGAAATGAATGGCTTTGAAGTATGCAAAAATATAAGGGCATTTAAACCTAATTTGCCTATACTGATGCTTACAGCGATGAGCGAAATAGAGGATAAAATAGAAGGATTTGAATCCGGAGCAGATGACTATATCGTAAAACCTTTTGATTTCAGAGAGTTATATCATAGAGTATTGGTAGCATTGAGACATAATAATCCTGAGCCTGAGACTTTGGGGAATATTGTCAGGATTGCCAATTTAGAGATTTTTCTGGATAGTAAATTAGTGAAAAGGGCAGGGCAGGAGATAAGACTGACAGCCCGTGAGTACGACTTTCTGCTGTTTCTGGTGCGCAATCAGGGACGGATTATTTCTAAACCCGAAATTGCCACTAATGTATGGGATATACACTTTGATACAGGTACCAATGTGATAGAAGTATACATCAATATTCTGCGCAGAAAAATAGACAAGGGTTTTGAACCCAAACTGATTCATACCCGTCCCGGCTTAGGTTATATGATCAGAGAAAGTGCATGAAAATACAGACAAAAATAGCGATTCAGTTTTCGATAATTGTTGCGAGTTTATTGTCGTTGTTTTCATGGATAATCTACCAGCAATCAGCCACTTATAGAGAAGAGGAATTTATGGAACGCCTTAAGAATAAGGCACTTACCACAGCCTCTTTTTTTATAAAGGTCGATGAGATAGACAAGGCTTTACTGCGTATTATTGATAAAAATACACTTACAACTCTGCATGAAGAGAAAGTGCTGATTTTTTCGGACAAGAACGAGCTATTATATAGCAATATAGATGAAATCGTCATTGATTACGATGTTTCTTTGTTAGACAGGGTGCGGGAGGCCAAATATTTAGAGTTTTCGAATGGCGAAAACGAATCTTTAGGCTTAGTTGATAATCTGGGGCAACAGCACTTTGTGGTTCTT
>CALRLS020000158.1:0-10379 GCA_943368815.1 Cyanobium sp. NIES-981 | reverse complement strand
AAGGTCTTGGCTCTTTAAGTCCCGGGCTTTTATCTGTAACAATCGGCTTGGTTGGTTATATTTATTGTTCAAAGAAATCGAGAATAATAATGACCCCATTCCTTATTTTTCTTTTAATCGCAATAGGTAGTCATCCTGTAAGATGGCCTATTCTTCAAGTTTTACCATGGTGTAAAATGTATAGAGTCACATCAAGAATAGCTATTATAATTCCTCTGTTTTGTAGTTTCTTATTTTTAATGGGAAATTACAAAACAATTAGATTGACCTATAAAATTTGCATTATGTTTTTGATAGTGTTAATTGGTCTTTTAGAAGTTTCTACAGTTTTCAAGATGAGATTTAATAGACCGTCATATGTGTTTGCAGAATCTTTCAAGTCGTATGTAGAACATGTAAAAAGGCAAAAGGGAGAGGCAGTAATAGATTGGCCTTTCTGTATAGCTGGAGGAAATGGTGTAGGTGCTTTAGAAAATTTATGCCCAACGTATAGTAAAAGCAGTGGTGTACATGCATTAAAAAGGTTTCATGATAAGAAGACAATTGGACACTATTATGGACGTTTACATCCATCATTAATAACACCGTTTTTAAAAGATGGGTGGGCACAAATATTAATAGGAGACAGCAAAGAACTTGGACATTCAAAACGCTTAGTAAATACTTTTACAAAAACACAATGGGAGTTTTTTACTGAGTTTTTCAAAAAAAATGATTTTGCAGGAATCAATCTGTATATTGATTTAATACCTAAAAGTGAGATAAAAGAATTTTATAGAAGATTTGGATTACCTACCAAGACAACTACCGTACCCATCGCCGGAAGAGTCGTATTCATTCCCAAGCCCAAAGAATGGTTTAAAGATGTGAATATTGTTGAAGGGAAAACGTTAAGACTCCCATGTAATTGTAATTTATAGTGATGAAAAAAGTTGAGAAAATTTTCTAATAGTTTGTTTTGGTGAAGTATGTTAAATATAAATTTAACTCCATATAAGATTTACTTTTTTAGCAACTCTTCACTACATAAGGCATATAGCAGTTTAGCGATTATTGTTTTTTGCTGTTTTTTTCATCAGAATTATTAGTTAATTTTGATAAAAAATTACTTAAACACCCCCAATGAAAAAGTTATTTCTTGTTCTTATTGCCGCGCTTATCAGTCAGGCCTCATTTGCTCAGCTTCCAAAAATCGGTTATGTGTATGATGATTATGTAATGATAAATTTAAATGATATAAAAGATTTACAGAATCAGGTAAGTGTAAAACGGGAAGAATTGACAAAGCAGTTGCAGGCAAAAGCGGAGTTGTATCAGCAGAAATATGCAGCGTATCAACAATCCTTAAAAGATATAACGAACGTAACTACAGAGTCATTAAACGTAGCTTTGAAAGAGGTACAAGACATCAAAAAGGCGGCTGATGAATTTCAGCAAGCCGCCGAAGCAGAATTGCAAGCCCTTATTCAAACAAAATACGGAGAGATTCGCAATAAAGTAGATGATGCTACTAAAAAAGTAGCTGCCGAAAAAGGCTATAAATTTGTTTTCAGAAGAAATGCCGATGCAGCTAACAGAGAATCAACTCCTGTATTACTTTATGCCAACGATAACGGGAAAGATAATCTGTCAGATGCCATTTTATTAAAAATGGGCACTACGCCTCCGAAGCCTCAGGTAGTCACTCCTACCGCACCTGCAGCAAAACCGACGACGGCTGTAAAGAAACCGGCACCAAAAAAGCCATAAGCAATTAATAACTTATTTTGATTGTTGCCCAAGTATTTTTAGTTGGGCATCTGCATTACTATTATCCGGATTTAACGCAAGCGATTTTCTATACATTTGTATAGCTTTTTCTTTTTGGCCGTCTTTCAATAATGCTTCTGCATAGCTATCAAAAGTATTAGAAGATTCAGGGTACTCTTCTGTTGCAAATTGCAGAAAGGCGAGAGCATCTTTTACCCGATTTTGTTTTAATAAATGATAGCCCAGATTATTGAGAAAAGACTCAGCCCTTGAAAAATCATAAGCAGCCTTTTCATTCTTTATTTTTTTGTAAAACGCTACCAATTCTTCACCACTTTTCTTTTCTATCTGATTAACCATTGCCACCTGCATAGATTTTATAATGGATGCAGCTTGTTTATTTTGTAAGATACTTACAAGCCCTGCGGTAATATTTTCCAGATTTCCCCGCTTGTCAACTCTTGTATTATCGAGGAGTATAACAATGATTTTATCCTTGGCAAAGCGCAACAAACTCGACGAAAAACCATGCAAACCACCGTTATGACCAATAATGGTATCAGCCTTTGTTTTTACAATATAAAGCCCATAACCGTAATTGCCGAGATTCGGAGTAAGCATCAAATCGGTATTTTCTTTAGAAAGCAGTTTGTTACCATACAATGCCTTTTGCCATAGATAAAGGTCTTGTGGCGTAGAATACAAACCTCCGGCTGCGTAAGTAGCAGTTGCCGGATTAATATATTCGGCATTGGTATAGCCTCCAAGGCCATAACTATACCCCGAAGCACGATTAGAGAGGAGTTTTTCAGGTGCATCCATCCCTGTATTTTTCATGCCAGCCGGATTCAGTACCTTTTCCTGTAATACTTCGTCGTACCTCTTTTTAGTCAAAGTTTCTACAATCAGGCCTAATAGATAATAGCCTGTATTACAATATTCAAATTTAGTCCCTGGTTCAAATTTTAGTGTACCAACACAGTATTTTTTAGCAATTTCTTCCGGCGAATAGTTATGCGTATTTATATCATTCATAGCATCGGCACTTTCTGTGTAATTAGGCAAACCGGAACTATGTGTTAATAAATGATGAATCGTAATCTTATCACCATTTTCTTTAGGATACCAGGGTATATAAGTAATAATCTTCTCCTGAAGATTCAATTTTCCCTCCTGTTTCAATTGCATAATTAACATAGCGGTGAATTGCTTGGTAATAGAACCAATTCTGAATTTTGTTTCGGCATTGTTCGCAATATTCCATTCCATATTAGCAAAACCATGAGATTTCTGAAAGACAGTTTTACCATCCTGAACTACCATAATACTTCCATTAAACAAATCATTATCAACGTAATGCTGAATGTATTGGGCAATTTCCTGAGTTTTATCCTGTGCATAAGCAATGTTAAACACAAATGAAATGAACAAGTAATAGCATACTTTAGCAAATGAGATGCGGAGCTTCATAAGAAATGCGTGTTGATGATTCTATTGATACAATTCGTAGTTGGAAACGTTGGAATCATTAAAAGGTTACAGCAGAAAGCACAAAATATTGAGAAGAGGGATTATTTATAAAAACGAGGTTTAATATTATTTGTATCAAATCCGAAGTTATCTTTAATCATCAGAGAAGGCCAGAGTCAAGAATGTAATAGATATGTCTAATCTGGTATTCTGATTATTTATTGTCTTCAAACCATTTTACAATTAGTGGATATAAGTCTGCAATAGTTTGCCCTTCTGGTTTGTTTTTATAAATTTTTATGAGGTATTGATTAAAAATTCGGAATTTTCTGAAACCTCTGACTTCCATCTGCCTGGTTTCCATATCAGCAATTAGCTTTGCTTGTTCATCTATAGGTGCATAGTCTAAATATCTCAAACTAACCAGGCCCCAATTCATATATTCATTAAAGCTGACATTCGGACTGTTATAATATTGTGCAGCAGGTTTTCCTTTCTCGTTCCATACCTCCATATTAGAAAAAGCATTTTCAATTGCTTTTCGATATTGTGACTTTTCTCCTTCCGGATTAATAAAGCTATGGTTTAGTTCCGTAAATACGATATTGCCTTTTCTTATATTGAGCGCCCTCGAGGAAAATTGTTTCTGCTTGTCACTATCTGTGTAAGGAAAATTTACATGAACCTGCACTTCTTTAAATCCATTATTTTCAAGCCAGTTAACGGATTGAATATTACCGGCTAAAGGTGAAAATATCACTTTAAATGAATTGTAATTAGTACTTGGAAAGTTTTTTGTCAGCCAATTTTGCATCTCCTGCAAGCCGATAGAATCCCTGTAAGTTACTATCTGATCTGTATAAACAGGATTGTTTTTTTTGTAAAACTCGTAAAACTTCGACTTATCAGAGAATCCCTGTAAATCTTTAATATAAGGTAGTAGAGTATTAGTCCGCCCTACTGTAATACGATTGTAAATTTTACTTGGAATTATTTTTCCTTTTTCTGACAAATCAAATGCGTATGCGTCCATTTTAAGAGAGACAAACGCCATTAAGTTATTTGCCAACACCAAATCTATTTTCTTTACAATGGGTTCTTCTTTGTATTTATCAAACCATATTAATAAGTCCTGATAGTATTGTGTATGCTTAATGACCAAGCCATCATCTTTTTTAGCAGTGTTGCTTAATGCTACAATGATATTAAATAACTCATAAACAGGAGGGACTTCTATAAAGGACTTGCCATCGTGAGATTTCGTATAACTTCTGTTAAATTGAGCAGCAGGAATATCTTTAATGCCATTAATCTGAGTGTTAGCAGTATCCTTTCCTTTTACAACTACAACAAAAGGATATTTATTACCTGCTTTTACTTTAAATCGAATAGAATCTATGTCTGAGATAAAAGTAACCCACTTGTATTTTTTGTCAATAAAGGATTCATAAACATCAGGATTGGCTTTCAAATCGATATTCCAGCGCCCTTTTCTAAGATTGTTTCCATCTCTGATATCTAATGTAAGTCTATTTGATTTTAGAATAAATGATTTTTGACCAATGCTATTGGTAGCAATAATTATGAGTAAGAATAAGAAAAGCCCTTTCATTGAGATATTGTGATTAGATTAAGAATAAACAAGAGTTCAATCCGAATGTAATTTCAGACTAGCACCCTTAATTCTTATTTTTTCCAAACCTCATTAAATGCTTCCTGCAACACCTCATTATCATCAAAATGGTGTTTCACCCCTTTGATTTCCTGATAAGTTTCGTGACCCTTGCCTGCTACTAAGATAATATCCTGCGGGCGGGCCATTTTTACAGCTTCAAATATAGCCTGATGTCTGTCTTCGATGGTCTGTACTTTATTTACATAAATTATCGGCACACCACTTTCCATTTGTCCAAGAATAGCGAAAGGGTCTTCATTTCGTGGATTATCAGAAGTAAGAATCACCCTATTGCTGAATTTACAGGCGATTTCTGCCATAATCGGGCGTTTAGTAGCATCTCTGTTACCGCCGCAACCTACTACTGTGATGATTTGCTGGTTTCCATCCTGTAAACCAACAATGGTTTCCAGAACATTTTTTAGTGCATCGGGGGTATGCGCATAATCAACAATACCTACAATATGGTTTTGTGACACTACCTGCTCGAATCTGCCTGCCGGAGGTTGAATATCAGATAATTGCATGAGCACTTCATCAGGGTTTTCGCCTAATAAGACTGCTGCGCCGTATACTCCTAAAAGATTATAAGCATTAAAAGCGCCAATCAGTTTAAACCATACCTCACGGTTATCAATATCCATTTGCAGGCCGAACAGCCCACAAGCCAGAATTTTACCTTTGAAACTACCGATATTTCTCAAAGAATAAGACTCCTTACGAGCCGCAGTATTCTGAATCATTATTTTACCGTTCTTATCATCGGTATTTACTAACGCAAAAGCCGTGGCAGGCAACTGGTCGAAAAAGCCTTTTTTTGCTCTGATATAGTTATCAAAGGTTTCATGGAAATCGAGGTGGTCGTGGGTGATATTGGTAAATATTCCTCCTGCAAAATGTAGCCCTGCGATACGTTCCTGCACGACAGCATGAGAACTAACCTCCATAAAACAATAACTGACGCCCTTCTGAACCATCTCATGTAAAAGCTCATTGACCTTTACAGAGTCAGGTGTAGTATGGGTAGACGGAATAACCTCATCATCAATCTGATTTTGCACCGTAGAAAGCAAACCACAGCGATAGCCTAATCTTCGGAATAAGCGGAATAGTAAAGTAACTGATGAGGTCTTGCCGTTGGTACCCGTTACACCTACCAATTTTAGTTTTTTTGATGGATTTCCATAAAAATTGGCGGCTATTAAACCCATGGTACGAGCCGAATTTTCTACCTGAAGATAAGTCAGATTTTGATGTCTTATTTCCGGAAGGCGTTCGCAAAGAATAGCAGTAGCGCCCAATTCAATAGCCTTTTCAATAAAAGCATGCCCATCTACCTGTGTGCCTCCAATAGCAACAAACAGACTGCCTTGCTTTACCTGTCGGGAATCAAAAACAATATTTTGTATCTCAATATCAGTCAGGCCTGAAACTGCTTGCAGAGATACTTTATATAGAATTTCGCTTAATATCATAGGATGTATTGAAATGTTGTTGTTGATAATCGCCAACAAATATATTACTTATAAAATTTATCTTCCTGCCAATTGATAGGATTATTGATAATATTTCTATTCCACCGAAAACGTATAATTTCCGCTTAAAACCTCAAAAATGGCTTTGTTATTTTCAACCTTTACAAAGGTGATACCTGATATTTTTACCTTAGGCGCTTTATTGCCGGATAAAATCAACTTTTCAGATTCTTTGATACTCGCATTGGTTTTTCCGGATATTGGCAATTGAATCTGTGCTGATGTATTGGCCGGGATGTTTACTTTTAATACAAATTTTGAACCTTCCCATTTCCAGCCGGAACTAATCGTACCATAGCTTGATTCATATTTACCCTCCACCCATTTCAAATCTCCCGCAGGCATGGGCGCAATAATAAAATGTTTGAATCCGGCGCTTAGTGGGTCGATTTTTATACCTGCCAGATACGAATAAAACCATTCACCAATAGACCCATAGGCAAAATGATTACGTGAATTCATCCCTTCGGGTTTTTCGGTATCTGAGTTCCACAGCTCCCACATGGTAGTAGCCCCTTTTTCAACCATATAGCCCCAACTCGGGTAAGTTTTTTGAGTGGCAACTTTATAAGCTAATTCATGTTCTCCGGCATCGCTTAGTGCAGGTAAAAGCATTTCAGTTGAAAGAAACCCTGTAGTCAAGTGGTCATTTTTTGCTCTGACATTAGCCGCTACATTCTGTGCTACTGCCAGGCGGTCCGCAGGTTTTGTAATGCCCATGCTTAGCGGAATCAGGTTAGCTCCCTGTGTATTACCTTCGTAACTTTTGCCCTGAGGGTCAAAATATGTCTGGTTATATTTATCAGCTACCTTCTGTGCTACATCGGCATATTTCTGGGCATCAGCAGTTTTACCAATTGCCTTGGCCATTTCAGCCAATAGTTTATTTGAATAAAACTGGTAGCTACCGCCAATAGGCTTGGTAGGGGAGTTTTCTACAGGTACCCAGTCGCCATAGCCATAAAAGTCACCTGCCTGAAAATAATAAATACCGTCTTTTTTGGTATTCGGGTGATTATTCATGTATTCCACCCAGTTTTTCATGGCAACATAATTCTCTTCAATAATGCGCTTATCGCCATAAAACTGATACATACGATAAGGCACAATCACAATAGCATCTCCCCAGGCAGGTTTTGATGGGCCGCCTACCACAATTTTAGGATTTACATCATATACATAGCCTGATGAATGTTGCGAATCGGCAATATCTCTCACCCATTTGGCAAAGAAACCATTCATTTGCATGATATAGCTGGCTGTTGGGGCAAATATCTGTGCATCGCCCATCCAACCTAAACGCTCATCCCTTTGCGGACAATCGGTTGGCACACTGTGCATATTACCGCGTTGCCCCCATGTAATATTTTTATAGATGCTGTTTATTAAGTCGTTTGAGGTATTAAAGCTGCCGGAAAAGGGTACATTGTTATGAATCACCTTTGCTACAAGCGTATTTTCATCCGGTTTTTTAGGTAGCCCTTCTACTTCCACGTAGCGGAATCCATGATAGGTGAATTTAGGTTCCCATTCTTCTACACCATAACCTTTCAGGATATACTTGTCAGTTGGTCTGATGCTTCGCAAATTAGCCTGATCTGCCAGTCCCTTATCGGTCAGGAGTTCGGCAAACTTCATTTCTACCTCCTTACCTGCTTTACCTTCTACTTTCAGATGTGTATAGCCTACAAGATTCTGACCGAAATCAAAAACATAACGACCTTTACGAGGCTCGGTGATTTTAACCGCTTTTAATTCCTGTATTACCTGAATCTGTGGCGCAACCGCAGAAATCAGTTTAGTGTTTTTGGTGCTGAATGTCTCAACCTCATCGTTTTTATTATCTTCCGGCTTAGGGCCAAACAGCGTCGTTTTGTTTTCCGCATCATCTAATATAGCAGCATTTTGCCAGTCTTTTCCATACTCTAAGCGGCCATCATACACTTCACCATTGTATAGCGAATTAGATACAATGGGCGATAATCTGGTTTTCCAGCTGGCGTCAGATACGACAGTTTGGCGTGAGCCGTCATAAAACTCTAATTCCATCTGGAACAACAAGCGACAAGGCCCTTCGCTATAAGCAAATTTGCCACCGCCCCAGCCTAAACCACTGCTCCACCAACCATTACCCAGAGTAGCAGTGATGAAGTTGGTTCCAATAGTCAGGTCTTCGCCATCTATTTCATAGGTTTGATAATGAATGGTTTTCAGATAATGTGTCCAACCGGGAGTTAATATATCCTGCCCTACTTTTTTGCCATTAAATATTAAATGATATGCACCCAGGCCTGTTACATATATTCTGGCTCTTACGGCTCTTTTAGCTAATGGGAATTCCTTTTGCAATTCAACAGCTTTCGGAGGTTTGCCTTCTGTTCCCTTTTTACCAATCCAGTGTGCCGACCAGTCACTTGCCTGTAATAGTCCCATTTCCCACCAGGCATTAGCGCTATACGTAGTTGGTTTGTTCTTTTCATTCCAGATTTTCACTTTCCAGAAATATCTCTTGCGCGATTCCAAGGGCTTTCCTGCATAGCTAATCCATAATGACTGGTCAGATTTTACCATGCCCGAATTCCAGACGTTGCCGTTATCTTTTTTCAGGTTCTCCTCTGTATCAGCCACTAATACCTGATACGCTGTTTGTTTGGTACCGCGGATAGCAGAGTTAATCTGCCATGATAAACGAGGTTTTTGTGTATCCAGCCCTAATGGATTGTCGAAGTACTCACAGCGAAGCTTTTCGACGGTCTGGGCATAGGTAATATTAAATATAAGAAAAGAGAATAGAGAAAAAACGAGTTTCTTCATGAGTATTGTAATAGGAGTGTATAGTAGTCTTAAAATCTGAATCTGCTTTTAAATTCGTCCAGACATCTGAATACCTCAAAAGTCAGGTCATAATCATTGGCAGTAAGTACAAAATTGTCGGGTAAATTACAGAATTTCATGAAACTCTTTAATTGTTCCCCTTTCAATTTGGTTACGTATGATACATATTCAGGGCTGTAGCGGTATTCTACCAGAAGTTTCCGGAGGTCTTCCTGTTTCATGGCTTCGAGTTTGCGTCGGGTTTTGCCCTCTTTGCTGAATAGCTGATATAAGCCATCTATCGAAATACCAATTCCGCTACCTGTTGAAGTATTTGTATTAATGAGATTAGAAATATCTTTCCATTTCAGTTTAGCAGAGGCTTCAGGCGATGCCAGTAATTCATCAATCTGTTTCCTGATTATCTCCATACGTTTGTCTTTTACAGTTACTTCCTGTAATACAATCGCATCCTGCTGCATTTCTATGATAGGCTCAAGGTTAAGGCCATCCCAGGCTATACTTCCGTTTTTATATCCGATAGACGAAATCTTGATGGAATCTCCTTTGGATGCTTTTACCAGAAAATTGCCGTTATCGCTCGTTCTGGTTATTTGCCTGGTGTTTTTATTAACAACAGTAGCCGATGGGATACCCTGTCTGGTAGTTTTATCAATTGCCTTGCCTAATACATAGGTCTGCTGAGCAAAAACAGAGGTGCTTAAGCAAATAAGAGATAAAAAAAGAGAATAAAGAAGATATTTACCTGTGTGGCTACTTTTGCTAAGCATACTATTTAATTTGTCCATTCAAAATTACATATTTAACTTCATTGCCCTTCGTTAAAACAAAGTTTGCCTTTTCATCTAAGTTTAATTCTCTGTTCTGAATGTCTTCTTTTGACAAAGTGTAGGTCTTTATTAATTCCGGAAAATCGGCAAGAGGCCTCACACGCAATCCGCTGGCATCAATTTCTTTGATACCCCAGAAAGTAGAAAGGTCGCCCATATCCTCAATAACGCTCTTAATGCTAAAACTCGTGGCATTTCTGGTATTTTTTTCAATCAGGTCAATGGCAATATCTTTTACTACTATTTTTCCGTTATAGTCAAATTCAGCATTACGAACCAACAAAT